>DASTKD010000522.1:0-3681 GCA_035716135.1 Ktedonobacteraceae bacterium | reverse complement strand
GTCCGGGTGGGGGTTCTGTATATCCATCAGGACAAGCACAAGGCCCCCTCATCCCCATCCCCTCATCCCCCTGTCCCTACAACATTCCCCGATGCAAAAGATTGAACTGCACCTTGACAGTACTTGCTAGTATTGTATCATCTGATTTTCTGTTATACTTAGCTTGTAGGAACAGCCGAGCATCCTTCGAGGAAACACGGTTTTCAACTTATTAATATTGATGAGTTAAAATAATGGATTGCGTCTTTATTTGCAACAGGAATATGTATGGATAATGAAAATTTTATAAAGTTGCCGCGCCCTGACCAATATGGTGCAATGGCGGCGCACAATTACCAGCAAGAGGCATCCACGCGGGGGAACATTGCGGATGAAAAAACTGTAGAGTTACCACGAGTAGCTCAGAATGGTACTCCGGTTGTTCCATATAATCCACAGAGAGTTCCTCCGACGGCGTATACAGCGACGAATATCCCACCGAATCCACCGGGTCCACCCAAAAAGGCGAGAAAACGTTTGCCGCTTAAGATGCGCATCTCTCTCACAGTTTTATTGATACTTTTGCTGTTAGGGGGCGGCACGTTTGCCGTCGGCTACTACTTTTACTATACGAATGTGCAAGCACCGTTGGCAAAATTTATTCATCCGGTAAGTCGGGGGGCTGACGAGCCAAATAATAACACCATTCCTTCCGATAGCAATGTGGCGGGACGGGTATGGAATATCCTCTTACTTGGCAGCGATAACGATGCGAAGTACAGTTTTCCTGCGCTACTGACGCAGGTGATGATGGTTGTGCATATTGACACAAATAACAATACGGTGTCGATGCTCTCTATTCCGCGTGACTCCTGGGTCAGTGTGCCGGAGGTCGGTGGTATGCATAAGATCGACCAGGCCTTTTTCCTGGGTGTCACACAGCACAATAGCTTTGATGATGGTGTACGCCTGGCGCGCCTGACGGTGGAGAAAGATTATGGCATTACGATTGATCGCTACGCCTGGGTGGGCTTAGATGGTTTCGCTAAAGTCATTGATACACTGGGTGGGCTGGATATTGATGTGACGCATCCCGTGGTTGACGATCTCTATCCCGATGATACGGGCAAAAATGCTCATAATCCTTACGCGTTTACACGGCTGTATATCGCGCCGGGGCCGCAGCATATGAATGGGCAGGAGGCTCTGGCCTATGTGCGATCGCGCCACGCTGACCTGGTCGGAGATATCGGGCGTACACAGCGGCAACAGCAGTTGCTGCAAGCCTTGAAGGAGAAGCTGAACCTGTCGAGCGTGTTAAATAATCTGCAACAACTTTTTACGGATATGACCGGCAGTATCTATACTGATCTGAGCGAACAGGAGATGCTAGGCTTCGCCGTCTTTGGGCGAGGCGTTGTCAGCAATAGTATTCAGCATATCACGCTGGGGCCTGGCAGTGGCAGTCAGGATTATGGAGACTATGCGTCGGTCTATGATCCATCCGCTGGCTCCAACCAGGATGTGGTGATTCCACATTGCCAGAATATCCAGCCGGTGATTAATCGGGTTTTTGGTCTGGGAGATGTCCAGAGCTGCAATGTGACTGGGTAGAACAGAAAGGGATTTCTCACCGATGGAGACCACACAAGCAGAGGCAGAGGTAGTAGCAAGCATCTATGCGGAGGTAGAACGACGCTTCAACGGCGTTGATGACCTGGCTCACGGGTGGGAACACGTCTACCGCGTCTATCAGCAGGCCTTGTACATCGCTGAGCAAGAAGGCGCTGACCGCTCTATAGTAGCCCTGGCGGCCCTTATGCACGATTTAGGGCGTTCAGTTTCAACTGCTATAGGACAACATCACGCGGATATCTCCGCAGCGCTGGCTGCTGAACTGCTCAACGCGTACCAGGTTCCGCAAGACAAACAGGAGGCCATATTACATGCTATTCTCGCTCATAGCTTCAGTCGCGGCATTGAGCCGCTCACGCTAGAGGCACGGGTTGTGCGCGACGCCGATAGGCTGGAAGGGCTGGGAGCTATCGGCATTCTGCGGTGGGCGATTACGGGTACGCTCCGTCGCACGCCCCAGACACGCAGTTATCATCCAACAGACCCTTTTGCCGAGCAACACGAACTGGATGACAGCCACTATATGCTCGACCACTTCTATAGCAAGTTGCTCAAACTCAGTGACACGATGGCGACAGCAACAGGCCGCGCCCTGGCCCAACGCCGCACAGCCTTTATGCGCAGCTACCTCAATGAAATGCGAGATGAGCTACAAATAGGTCAATAGCATTGTAATAAGAGCCATGGTATTGACCTAGCCAAGACTTTCTTTAATGGAAATCAGTTGTTGTGTATGCATCTGGTCGTGGAAGGGCAAAATATTGACCAGTTGGTAGAACTTGCGCTGGCCCCAGGCGTGATGACGAAATGGACGATCCCACATCTCGGCGGGCAGCATTGAGAGGTATTGAAAAATCTCTTCGCGGCGAGCCGCCATGCCGGACAGGACAGCTTCAAGCGACACGGGCGGTGTTGACTCACGAGTCAGGCGCGGTGCCTCTTCCTCTGTCGCCACGATCTGCGGATTATCTTCGCTCTGCACACGTTGTATCTGCTCTAAAGCCAGGCCATCGGCGATATAGAGGTGATAGGCCAGTTCTAACGCGGACCACTCCCCTTCGGCAGTCCGCTTTTTGAGTTCATCTTTGCTGAATTTTGCCAGTTGTCCCATGAATTCGACGCGGGCCGCGACCATCTTACGGCGCACCTTTTCGTATGGATTCTCTACTGTTGTCATGCTGCTCTTCTCCCTGGCTAATCAGGTGGTATATGTGGTTGTTTGTTTTCCAGGGCGACCGCCAGGGATCGCCCCTACTATATCCGTTCGCCCTCCCCCTGTAACGCGGCTCTGTGAGCCGCGTCGTATATGGTAGGAGCGATCCCCGGCGATCGCCCTGGAAGGGTAGGGGTGAACTGCTACTCTTCGGACTTTACGAGTCGGCTATATAAACGATTGAGCTCTTCATCATTGTTGAAGTGTAGTACTAAGGTTCCCTTGCCTTTGGCGTTCCGCTTGAGATCAACCTTCACCATGAGGGCATCGCGGAAGTTCGTTTCCAGTGCTACGAGTTCAGCTTGCGGCTCTGGGGTGGGGGCAAGTATGTGTGGTGCAGTGGTAGCGCGTTCGGCGGATTTGATACGGGCGGCCAATTCTTCTGCCTGGCGCACATTCAGTTTCAGCGCGATGATCTTCTGCATGGCGGTGATTTGATCTTCCTCGCGCGTAATACCGATCAGCGCACGGGCATGGCCCTCGCTGAAGTTTTCAAGCTGGTTGATCAGAGCTTCGCGCACCTTGGGGGACAATTGCAGCAAGCGAATGGCGTTCGTAATGGTAGAGCGATCCTTCCCCACCTGTTTGGCGACCGTTTCCTGCGTGAGGCCAAATTCTTGTATCAAGGACTGGTAAGCCAGGGCCTCTTCAATCGGGTTGAGATCGGCACGCTGGATGTTCTCGATCAGGGCCAGTTGGAGCATCTGCAAAGGGGTAACTTCTTTGATGAGCACGGGGACTTTGGTCAGACCGGCCAGGCGTGCCGCTCGCCAGCGCCGCTCACCGGCGATGATCTGGAACTGCACGACATGGGCATCTTCGGCAACGCTCTGGGCTGCGCTGCTTTCGGCTTC
>DASTKD010000521.1:0-3324 GCA_035716135.1 Ktedonobacteraceae bacterium | reverse complement strand
CCGTATGCACGAAGTAAGAACGATGAGTGGATGAACGAAACCAGAGCCGCGCGCGGCTCTGGTTTCGTTCATCCACTCATGTGCCAATTGTTTACGCTGTTTTTGTCTTCGCCGCCTGTTCCAGTCCCAGTGTCTCGATGGCTTGTTGGCGCAGCACAAATTTTTGCACTTTGCCACTGGCTGTCATGGGGTAAGACTTCACGAACTGGATGTAGCGCGGTATTTTCTGGTGGCTGATACGCTCTTTGCAGAAGTCGCGCAGCTCCTGCTCGCTGATCTCCTGGCCTTCTTTCGGCAGCACCACCGCCAGCAGTTCTTCGCCGAAGAAGGCGTCCGGTACACCCAGCACCTGCGCGTCGGCAACCTTAGGATGGCGGATCATCAGTTCCTCTACTTCGCGTGGGAAGATGTTCTCGCCGCCGCGAATGACCATCTCTTTCAGGCGTCCTACGATATTGACATAGCCTTCTTTATCCATCGTTGCCAGGTCGCCGGTGTGCAGCCAGCCGCCAGCGTCGATGGCCTCGGCGGTCTTCTCCGGCATGTTGTAGTAGCCGGCCATCACCAGGAAGCCCCGGCAGCACAGTTCTCCTCGTTCCCCGACCGGCACCACCTCGCCCGTGGCCGGGTTGATGATCTTGACATCGACATGCGGGTAGGGGAAGCCCACTGTCTCCGATTTGCGCTGGAAGCTATCGCTTGGCTGCGTGTAGGTAATGCCGCCGTTCGACTCGGTCTGTCCGAAGACGATAGCCACATCGGCACCCATGCGTTCTTTGACCTGCTCCATGACCGCGACAGGCACAGGCGCGCCGCCGCTGCTGACTATTTTCAAGGTAGTTGGCCTGTACTGCTCAAATTCGGGATGCTGCATCATAGCAATCAGCATGGTGGGAACGGCGAAGATATAGGCGCAATTTTCCTGCTTGATGATCTGCAACGTTCTCAAAGGCTCAAAGGCCACCAGGGGATGCAGCGTCATGCCGCTGATGATCGCGCCAATAGCGATGCCCGATCCGGCAATATGGAAGAATGGCAGGGGCAGGCAATAGTGAGCGCCGGGAGCGTGCCGGGCATCGGTGCGCTGTAACGCCATCAGCAAATCGTTTATGACGCTGTGATGGGTAAGCATGGCCCCTTTAGGAAAACCGGTCGTGCCAGAAGTGTACAGGATCAGGGTGGGGTCTTTGGGCTTCACCGAAGCCTGCCGCTCGCGCAACTGCTCCGCGCTGACGGCAGCGCCGCCCGCGACCATCTCGCCAAACATGGTTGGTCGCCACTCCTGCGAATCTAGCAAACCGGCGGGCGGCATACCCATCAAGCACACGTAGCGCAACTGGGGCAGGATGGCGCTGCTCACTTCACCGTTCTTCGCGCCGGGCGTGACCATCGAACGCACCGTTGCCAGGCAGTTATGGTCGCGCACCTGTGCCATGAAAAAGAGCGCCTTCACGTCGCCCTGTTTCAGCACGTATTCCAGCTCGTTTGCTCGATAGACCGGATTGACCGTCACCGTCACCAATCCGGCTTTGGCCGCGCCAAACATCAGCAACAGCCATTCTGGCAAATTGGCTGCCCATACCGCGATATGGTCTCCCTTTTGCAAACCCAGCGCCATCAGCCCGCGCGCCGTCGCGTCAACCCGTGCCTTGTACTCTGCGTAAGTCCAGCGAATATCTAACACGCCGCGAAACTCAGGATAGCAGGAGTAGACTACCGCTTCAGTACCGGGAATTTCCTCTGTGCGGCTATCTAAAAGGTCGCCAAGCGTGGTATTGAGGAGTTCGATCCCCTCGCTGTCTGCCTGCCAGTAGGACAGGCCATCGTTGGTCATGCCCATAATATACCCTCCTTTGAGGCGATGGTCGTGCCAGTTTGTCACAATATATCGTTACGATGTAATAGAGTGATAATCAATCAGAGCAAGATGAGCTTGCTCTATACTACCACATACGCAAAATAGGCGTGGTCTGGATGTGCTAAAACAGACTTCAGTGGAAATATACGGCTCGATGGACCAGCTATTCATTTCTCCTCTCCTAACGATTGCCGTAACGTTTTCGGGACGAGGGTATTCTGCCTGCCTCCTCACCGGGCCATCATTGACCGTCGCTTCTACCGTCGTAAGTACGATGCGGCCAGGACATTGCAGGCATTCAACAACACGCTGCGCAGCGAAGTCGAACTAAACCAGCCAGGCGAGCAGTTGGTAGCAGTGGTGGAGGAAACTATGCAGCCCGCGCATGTTTCCTTATGGGTGCGCTCGATTGAGCGGAAGAGAAAATCGGATATGAACAATACCTACGATTCTTCCTCTAAACCTTCGGGAGTGAGTATATAGACGCTATTGGATGTATCAAGGTCGGCTAATAACTCCACTGCTCTCAATACCACAGAGGCTATATCATTGACGGAGGCATTTCTTGGAAAGAAACGGAGAACAAATTCTACCTCACACAACATTTTCGAGCGCGTCAGCGTAGCCCTTTACGTATTGAACCTGCTCAGGACTTAGTTGTTTGACAGCCTTGACCTGTCCTGGTGTCAGGCTGTATTCATCGCAGATCTCCGCAATTGACATGCCATTCTCAAGATGCCCAATAATACGATCCACGAAGACGCGAGTTCCCTCAATAATCGGTCGCCCACTGTTAATAGTGGGGTCTTGCACAATACCGGTGGAGATTTTTCGTATTCCTTGCAGAGCCAATGTTTTCTCCTCGAGAGCTTGCGCCCTTAATCCTGTGCGGCAGAACCTTTACGACTATTATATACTGCATATTACTACTTTTGATAGCCATGTCAAGCGAGTAGAGTTTGTGAATGATTGCTGGCAAGGAATGGCAAAAATATGAACGACAAAAATAAACAAATACCACATTTCGATAGTGAAGACGAGGAGAGGGATTTTTGGGCGACACACGATTCAACTGAATACATTGATTGGGATAAGGCCGAAAAAAATCCTGTGTTTCCCCGGTTAAAACCGTCTACCAGACCAGTCTCTATTAGATTGCCAGAGTCTTTAATTGCTGAACTCAAAATGCTCGCAAATAAAATGGATGTGCCTTATCAATCATTGATGAAGACCATCATGGCGGAAAAAGTGAGAGAAGAATTGGCCCCCTACGACCATACTGATACCAACTCAGAGTAAACTTGACGCCCCTCCGTTCCAGATGCTAGGATGAACACACAGAACCGATAAGCAACGAAGCTTGATATTTCGCAATATCAGACCAGTAAAGGATGGCAAACTATGCAACTGGAGCGGGCCGACCTGCTACAGATTTATTATTTGATGCGCCTCACACGCGCCGTAGA
>DASTKD010000520.1:0-19129 GCA_035716135.1 Ktedonobacteraceae bacterium | reverse complement strand
TATCATCGTTGGTATAGTCGTTCCCTTGATCGTGACATGGAGTTGCTGGTTTTCGGTCATTCGGGGGCCAGAGTGCTTGTTTTTCCTACATCTATGGGGCGTTTCTTCCAGTGGGAAGATACGGGTATGGTTGAAACGCTTGGTGGGCGTCTGGAACAGGGTGGCATCCAGTTGTATTGCGTGGATAGTGTGGACAGCGAAAGCTGGTACGCCAAACAGAAGCACCCGGCAGCGCGCGCGCTGCGCCATATGCAGTACGATAGCTATCTCTTGAACGAAGTGGTGCCGTTCAGCAGGCAGCGCAACGCCAATCCTTTTCTGATAGCGGCTGGCGCGAGCTTTGGCGCGTATCATGCCCTGAACTTTGCCTTCCGCTATCCGCATCTGGTTGATCGCGTCATCGGGCTGAGCGGGCTGTATAACATTACACGTTTTACCGAGGGCTTCTCCGATGACAATGTCTATTTCAACAATCCCTGCGCCTTCATCGCTAACGAGCATGACGAGGCGCGTCTGGCCGCTCTGCGCCACATGGACATCATCATGGCGATCGGGCGCGATGATCCATCGTGCGACAGTAACGAGGAGATGTCGGGCGTCCTGTGGGGCAAAGAGATCTGGCACGCCCTGCGCATCTGGGATGGTTGGGCGCATGACTGGCCCTGGTGGAAACAGATGATCGACAAGTATATCGACGGTCATGATTGACCGGGGAGGAAAAGCATGACGTTACGGGTTGGCCTGTTTGTCGGGCGGGAATGGTCGTTCCCACCCGCCTTCATCGACGAAGTGAACCGCCGCAACGAGGGCGTAGTGGCGGAATATGCCAAAATAGGCAGTACCAGCATGGACGAACCATGCCCCTACTCGGTGATTATCGACCGTATTTCGCAGGAAGTTCCGTACTACCGTGTGTATATGAAGTACGCGGTTTTACAGGGCGTGACGGTCATCAACAACCCGTTCATGTGGACCTCCGACGACAAATTCTTTGAAGCTGCCCTGGCGACAAAACTGGGAGTTGCCAGCCCCAAAACGGTCGCCTTGCCCAACAAAGATTATGTGCCGGGCATCGTCCACGACGAAAGCCTGCGCAACCTGGTGTACCCGCTCGACTGGCAGGCCATCATCGATTACGTCGGCCTGCCCTGTATTTTGAAGGACACGCTTGGTGGTGGTTGGAAGGAAGGCGATATTTTAGTTTGCCATTCGCTGGACGAGTTGATCTTCCACTACAATAGCTTTGGCCTGCGCACAGGCATCGTGCAAGAATTCATCAAGTGGGACGAGTATGTACGCTGCCTGTGTCTGGGTCAGGACGAGATTATGCCCATCAAGTACGACCCGCGCGAGCGCAAATATCACGTCGAACACAACTTTCTCACGCCGGAACTGGGCAGGCGCGTCGTCGAAGACTCGCGCAAGCTGGTGCGCGCCCTGGGTTACGATATGAACTCGGTCGAATGGGCCATCCGCGACGGCATCCCTTACGCCATCGACTTCATGAATCCCGCGCCCGACATGGACATCTACTCACTCACCCCCTTCTATTTCGAGTGGGTCGTCAAACACATGGCCGGTATGGCAATCCGCCTCGCCAAACAACCGCGCCCCCAGTTCAAAGAACTACGCTGGGACACCTTCATGATGGTCAACCGCGATAGGGCTGAGCGTGATACACTATCTTAGGGTAGGGATGCCCGCCCCGTCCTGATGAACATTAACGATCACCATCGGGCCTGTCATTCTGAGCGCAGCGAAGAATCTCGGTGTCGCCAGCAAGATTCTTCGCTGCGCTCAGAATGACAGGGGATGACTGGTTTTGATTGGCAATATCCATCAGGGCGCGGGACGCAAGCATTCCTTTGCACATGATAATATAGAGGAGGAGAGAGAGCGATATGTCATTACGTGAAGCCATTCAACGCTATCATGATCTGCTGAGCGACGACCTGGCGGCTGCATCGCAGGCGCAACTGGAAGCGCAGCAGGTGCAGCGCGGGCTGACGTTCGGCGGTCGGCCATTGTGTACCGTGCTGCGTCCGCGTTTCATGACGCCGGAACAATATCGTTTCCTCCAGTCGCGCATGTCAATGTTGCTACGCGCGTTCGACAAAGCCTACCAGGCTGCCATGCAAGATGACGCTATCCGCAAGCAATTCGGCCTGCTGGACTGGGAAGAGGAACTGATTCACCACGATCCCGGTTTCCGCGACCCCAGCCCAACCTCGCGCGTCGATACTTTTTTCGTCACTGATCGCGGTGGCCTGCGCCTGACCGAATACAACGCCGAGACGCCCGCCAGTCCCGCCTATAACGACGCGCTGGCCGATGTCTCTTACGGCCTGCCCGTTATGCGCGAGTTTTTGCGCGAGTACGAAGTGCGCCCGCTGCCCGCGCGCCACAGCGTCATGCACGCGCTGATCGACGCCTACCAGCAGTGGGCCGGACACCGCGAAGCGCCGCGCATCGCTATTCTCGACTGGCGCGAAGTGCCGAGCTACAGCGAATTTGTGCTCTTCGCCGAGTATTTCCGCTCGCAGGGTATCGATTGCATCATCGCCGACCCACGCGAAGTCGAATACCGCGATGGCAAGCTGGTAGCCGGTGATTTCCATATCACCCTGATTTACAAGCGCGTGTTGATTAGCGAACTGGTCGAGCGCGGTGGGCTTGACCATCCCGTCATACGCGCCGTGCGTGATGGCGCGGCCTGCATGGTCAACCCGTTCCGCTGCAAAATCTTGCATAAGAAAGCCAGCCTTGCCGTCCTGAGCGACGAACGCAACGCCGCCCTCTTCAATATGGAGGAACTGGCCGCCATCGACGCGCACATCCCCTGGACGTATCGCGTCGAGGAACGCCAGGCGCGCTACCGGGGCCAATCGATCGACCTGGTGCCGTATATTTTTGAACACCGCGAAAATTTCGTACTCAAACCAAATGATGAATATGGCGGCAAAGGCATCGTATTGGGCTGGGAAGCCGACGCCGCCACCTGGGGTCAGGCCATCCAGACGGCGCTGCAAGAACCCTATATCGTGCAGGAACGAGTCGCTATTCCCAGCGAAGCCTATCCCAGCATGATCGATGGGCATGTCGCGCTGCTTGATCGTATGCTCGACACCAACCCACTTGTATTCTATGGCGGCTACATGGATGGCTGCCTCTCGCGTCTCTCACAGGAGGCGCTGTTGAATGTCACCGCCGGCACAGGCTCGGCGGTGGCTACGTTTGTCGTGGAAAAGCGTTAGCGATATGCACCGGAGGGGCTGGATTTATCTCGCCCATGTAGTCAGGAGGAGCCATACATGAAAGCGCCATCACTTACCATCGGCATCGAAGAAGAATACCAGATCATCGACCCGCAAACGCGGGAACTGCGCTCTTACATCTCAGAGATACTGGAGGAGGGGCGTCTGATCCTGCGCGAACAGGTTAAGCCTGAACTGCACCAGTCGATTGTCGAGGTAGGCTCCTCGGTGTGCCAGACACCAGCCGATCTGCGCGTAGAACTGAACCGCCTGCGCCGCACCATTATGGAACTGGCGGGTAAGAACGGGTTGAAGATCGCCGCCGCCGGCACGCATCCCTTTTCCTCCTGGATGAAGCAGGATATCACCCCGATGGACCGCTATGCCGGGGTGAAAAATGATATGCAGGAACTGGCGCAGCGCCTGTTGATCTTCGGTACGCATGTGCATATCGGCATCGAAGACCGCGAATTTCTGATCGACGCCATGAACGTCGTACGCTACTTCCTGCCGCACCTGCTCTGCCTTTCAACCAGTTCGCCTTTCTGGATGGGGCGCACCACCGGCCTGAAATCCTATCGCAGTATCATTTTCCGCAACTTCCCGCGCAGCGGCATTCCGCGCTCTTTCCAATCCTGGTCCGAATTCACCTATATGGTCGATACGCTGGTGCAGACCCATTCCATCCCCGACGGTTCTAAAATCTGGTGGGATGTGCGCCCCAACTGGTCCTACCCTACCCTGGAATTTCGCATCTGCGATGTATGCACGCGCGTCGAAGAGGCCGTCTGTATCGCCGCCATTATTCAGGCTATCATCGCCAAATTGTGGAAGTTGCGCAACGACAACATGACCTTCCGCGTCTACCCCCTCGACTTGATCGAGGAGAACAAGTGGCGCGCCGTGCGTTACGGCCTGGACGGGAAGCTCATCGACTTTGGCAAACAGGAAGAATTGCCCGCGCGTAGCCTCATACGCGAGTTGATCGAATGGTTCATAGCCGATGTCATCGATGAGCTTGGCAGCCGCCAGGAAATCGAATACGCCTATCACATTCTGGACGAGGGTTCAAGCGCTGACCGCCAGCTTGCCACCTTCGAGCGCACCGGCGATTTGAAAGCGGTGGTCGATCAGTTAATCGCGGAGAGTGAAGAAGGAGTCTTCTCCTGAATTTCTAGCATAAAGTAGGAGCCAATGACACGCACTATCACGATAGAAGACCTCTATCAATTCAAAATTCTGAGCAGGCCGCGCATGTCGCCCGATGGGCAGCGCGTGGCCTTTGTCGTCACCAGTATAGATGAGCGCAACCATGCCTATCGCTCCGCCATCTGGACCATTCCGGCGCAGGGCGGTGAGGCGCGACGCTTTACCAGTTCCAGCAGCAATGCGCACAGTCCGGCCTGGTCGCCTGATGGGCGCTGGCTGGCCTTCGTCTCCGACCGCGAGGGCGAACCGTTTGGGAAAGATGCTACACGCGAGCAGAAAGCCAGCAAAGGCAAATCGCAAATCTGGCTGATGCTCGCTGATGGCGGCGAGGCGCACCAGCTCACCTGGATGCCGCATGGCGCGTCCCACCCGCAATGGTCGCCCGACAACTCGCGCATCCTCTTTGACGCGGCAGTCGCGCCGCTGGACGAAGAGAGCGAAGATGGCAAACCCCTGCCTAAAGTGCGTGTCATCGACCGGTTATTCTATCGACTCGACGGCGTCGGTTTTATCCATGATCGCCGCCAGCACCTCTTCCTTATCGATGCAAACGGCGGGGAAGCGCGGCAACTCACCGAAGGTGACTGGGATAACCGCGACGCGGCCTGGTCGCCCGATGGCTCGCGCATCGCCTTCGTTTCCAGCCGGGGCGAAGATCGCTGGAGCCTGCCCTGCTTCGATGTCTACACGCTCGCCATCGACAACGACCAACCGACCGCTCTGCGCTGCCTCACAGACGGCACGCTTTCATGCGCATCGCCATCCTGGTCGCCCGACGGTCAGACCATCGCTTTTATAGGCGGTCTGCGCCTGCGTTCGGTCAGCCACAACGAAGTTTACACTATCGATGCCAATACGCAACAAAGCGCGGCGCGCGCCCTCTCGCACGAATTTGAGGGCAGTTGCGGCGACTGGACCAACAGCGACACCACCGACGAACAATTGATGCCGCCGCCCGCCTGGTCGCGCGATGGCAAAACGCTCTATGTATTAGCCTCGCAGCGCGGCGCGTCGCGCGTCTACGCCATCTCCATCGAGGGTTCAGGCAAACAGCCGCCCGCGCTCTCACCGGGTGACATAGGTGCGCTCGATTTCTCAATGGATGCGTCCAGAAGCACGCTGCTCATCCTTATCGAAGACCCGACCCGCGTGGCCGAAATTTTCGCCTGCTCGCTCGCCACACCGGGAGCCTTGCGCCGCCTGACCTCGTTCAACGACGACCTGTTCAACGAATTGCAGCTTACCGCTCCCGAATACATCACCTACGCGGGCGCGGACGGCTGGCCGATGGACGGCTGGATACTCAAGCCACCCGACTTCGATCCCGCGCGCAAGTACCCGTTGATCATCGAGATTCACGGTGGCCCCAATACGCAATATGGCTATGGCTTTATTCACGAAATGCACGTGCTGGCCGCCAATGGCTACGTCGTACTCTACACCAACCCGCGTGGCAGCGTCGGCTATGGACACGATTTCGCCCTGGCCGTGCGTGGCGCGTGGGCCGAAAAAGACTCCTACGATATTCTGGCCGGAGTAGACGCCGTGATCCAGAAAGGCTATATCGATGAAGAACGGCTCGCCGTCATGGGCGGCAGCTACGGCGGGTTCATGACCAACTGGCTCATCAGCCACAGCGACCGCTTCAAAGCCGCCATCACCGACCGCAGCGTCACCGATCGCTCATCCTTCTTTGGTAGCAGCGACATCGGCTGGAAGTTCGCCGTCGATGATCTGGAAAGCGCGCCCTACGAAGAACCCGAACGACACCGCCATATGTCGCCTATCACCTACGTCCAGAACATTCACACGCCCTTGCTCATCATCCACAGCGAAAGCGACGTGCGCTGCAACATCGAACAGGCCGAACAACTCTTCGCCGCCCTCAAATACCTGGGCCGCGAAGTCCTCTTCGTGCGCTTCGAAGGCCAGAGTCACGGCCTCTCGCGCGGCGGCCACCCACATTCGCGCCTGGAACGATTGCGACATATAAAAGCGTGGTTCGAGAAACATTTATAAAGAGGTTTGCCATGTTATCTGAAGACATTTTTGAAGATGACTTACCTTACGAGGCAATGCGAGCCATAGAATTTTATGAGGCGTTTCACAAAGGGTACGAAGAGGGTTTCCATCTTGGCGAGCTACAAGGGTTGCGTGCAGTAATCGCTGATACTATAGAAGACCGTTTCCCTTCGCTTGTCACCCTTGTTTCCAGTCACATTCAGAAAATAGAAGATATAGCCCTTCTACGTCGCCTGAATGTTAAACTTAGCGCCGCTCAGACCGTTCAGGAGGCAGAGCAGGTTTTTAAGACGATCGTGAAAGATGCGCAGCAACACTAATACCTGTCTCTTTAGAGACTGCACTGCCTGTAATGCAACAGCCAGGATGAAGGGCAGGTCGTTCTCTTGACACCACTCTATCCAACCGACCGTGAATCGCTCGAACGTGATTGCGATGTTGAGTTCTTCATCGCCGGTGGGCCGGGCGGACAGCACCGCAATAAGGTTGAAACGGGTGTGCGTATGGTGCATCGCCCGACTGGGATTACCGTCACGGCGACGGAGCGGCGGTCGCAGCACGCCAACCGCGAGGCCGCATTCGAGCGAATGCAGGCACGGCTGGAAGAATTTCAGCGTGTTGAGACCCCGCGCAAACCGACACGTCCAACG
The DNA here is from genome assembly GCA_035716135.1 of Ktedonobacteraceae bacterium. Taxonomy (GTDB): domain Bacteria; phylum Chloroflexota; class Ktedonobacteria; order Ktedonobacterales; family Ktedonobacteraceae; genus CF-113. The sequence continues at coordinate 11,994 of DASTKD010000520.1, read as the reverse complement.
GCAGCCAGCCGCGAGCGCCGCGTCAGCGGAAAGCGCGTTTCAGGCTTGCGCAAAAAGCTGCGCTCCACTCCCGTAGAGGAATAACCCTTTCCGCGCGAAGCGCGCCAGCCCAAAGCGTTCCATTGACACTACTGGTTTTGTGTCGCAAAGCAAGCTGCTCAATAATTCTCCTAATAGCAGACCAAATTTGAAGCCGTGACCGCTTAATCCGGTAGCGATTACAACCCGTGGATCATCGGGCAGGCGGTCAAGAATAAAATGCTCGTCCGGGGAAACATCATAGACGCAGGAATCGATGCGGGCTAACGGCGCATTGCGCAGGGCGGGCAATATGGCGGCTAACTGATTTCGAATCCGGCCAATCACTGTCGCGTCTGGTGGTGTCCTGTCGTCGGGCGAAACGGTAAAGCCAAAATCGTGCGAAGCAGCCTTGACCCAGCCATTGCAGCCCCGGTGAATGGGAAAACCATACAGGTTGGCTGCCAGGAACGCCGGAAATGCTCCCGCCGCATAGCTGGTTGCGGGCAGACCGGCAAAATAGAGCAGATACTGGCGCGTCATGCGCACCGGCAACTCTACTTCCGGCAACAGATGGTGAAGCCACGGACCTGCCGCAACCAACACGCGCTCACCCTCTATCACCTGCCCCGAAGCGAGCGAGAGTTGTAAGGGACGGCGAGCATCACCGTACATAATGCGAGTGACACGCGCGTCTTCGACAATTTCTCCGCCCAGCGACAACACCAGGTCGCGCAACGTTTGCAGGCAGGCCGATGCGTGCAAAATACCGCCCTCAGCGTTATAAGCGATGGCATCACAGGCATGTGTAGCAAACTGGGGGAAATGCTTGCCGCACTGTTTTTCGCTTAGATACGCAATGGGCAGCCCCATTTCCCTCGCCACCTGATAACTTGAACGGATGAAACTATCCTCACTTGAGCCAGCCATCAGGACGCCTGTAGGTGTATAAAGCGACCCCTTGCCGACCATTTCGAGCTGTTTCCAGCGTGCCAGGCTCAGTTGTACCATGTGAGAATAAAGCGCGTCACCTCCATACTCGAAGCGTAACAGGCGCGAGAAACCATGCGATGTGCCGCCTGCGTGATCGACAAAGGCTTGTTCCAGCAGGGTGACATGTTGCTTACCTTGCTTTAAGAGAGCGTATGCAGTCGAAAGTCCAACGATCCCGGCCCCGATGATAATAATGTGCGGTTGGCTTACCATTTTGCAATCTCCTACAACGGATTGTAATCACAACGCTGATTATACAAGATAAGACGCTTCATGTCAATCTAATATGTTATTTTGCATTATACTTTACACTATTTTACAATGTTGTTTCATTGCAATGTGTTTTGCAAATACACTGTGTCACTTTTGTCCTCTTTTCTTGCTGCAAAAATTCGCCAGGATCAACAAAATTTTGACAACAGAAAAGCCTTCGTGTAACACAAAGGCCGATACTCGTGTATGCAATTGCGCGCGCAAATGTAGCATAAGATGTACTGGAGCCGGGTAGCCTACCTGCGCCCTTTTTTCGCCGGTTATGCCCGGCTATGATGATTGTTCATCCTGTATGTTCTTTCTGCTGGCATAATAGGCTCGCATTTTCTGTAATGCTCTCACTTCAAGCTGGCGCACGCGCTCGCGTGAGATACCCAGTTCTTTGCCAATCTCGATCAGCGTGCGGCTTCTCCCATCGCCAATGCCAAAGCGCAGGGTGATAACCGCCCTTTCCCGCTCGGTCAGCAAGGCCAGCGAGCGATGCAACTCCGCGCCCAGCAGGTGTTGCGAGGCGGTTTCAGAGAGGGCAGGGGCAGCAGTATCTTCGATGGTATCGACGAGCGAGTAACGGTTCTCATCGTCCACAGGCACATCAAGCGAAATCGGCTGCTCGATGATACCGAGCAGATTTTTGACCTCCTCCACCTTAAAGTCGCAAGCCGCCGCTATTTGCTCGGGCAGCAATTCAATGGGATCAAGCCCTTTCTCCTGTGAAAGTTGTGCCGCGACGCGCCGCACTTTACGCAAGCGAGTCGCCACATGCTCCGGCAAATGAATCAGGCGCGATTGATCGCCGGCGGCGCGGCTAATGGCCTGGCGAATCCACCAGGTGGCATAGGTGCCAAAATGACAACCGCGCTGGTAGTCAAACTTTTCGGCGGCGTGCATCAACCCCATATTCCCTTCCTGGATCAGGTCCACCAGGGGAACTTCCGCGTTGGAGTATTGTCGCGCAATCGATATTACCAGCCGTAAATTCGACTCGACCAGCTTGCGCCGCGCCATTTCGTTGCCTGCCGCGATACGCTGCCCCAGGTCGATTTCCTCGTCGGGCGTAAGATTGCGCAGATCAAGATGACCAATATCATGCAGGTAGCTCTGAAACGCATCGGCGGAGCTGCTCGCGCGGCGTACTGTGATTACCGGGGGTTCTTTTGTTCGAAATTCTCGCATATATGCTTTCACCTGCTCTTGCCCTGCGCCGGATGCAGCGCTGTATTACCAGCATGAACACGATCCATTACAGGCAAAGAGAATGACTATTACAGGTACTTTCCTTCTGGATGTATTTTTCAGACCAGATAAGAAATAGCTCATAAGGGGTAAAAATGTATCGACAGAATGGCGTAATTTCCACTTGTCGTTTTGTGCAGGTTTTATAGACAGAATTACTGAGGTTTTCCGGTAGAGATACCTGGGAGGGCATCTCTACTTTCGTTTGCGTTTCTGCTGGTACATCGCGCGTATAGCTTTCTCACGAATGCGGTGCGCGGGTGGGTACTCGTCGTCGATTTGCAGAGCCAGTTCGGAGGCGCTGACGGATTCGCGGTAGCGCTGTAAGCGGTAGAGGTTGTCGGCTTTGATCATCATGTAGCGCGCGTTGGTGGGGTCCAGTTCCAGTACGTGTTCGATGGCTTCAGTGGCAGCTTCAAAGAGGCCCAGGCCGCGCAGGGCGCAGGCGCGACTGTCCCACGCGAAAAAGCTGTCGGGTGCGAGTTCTACCAGTTGGCTCGTTACCGTCAGGAGTTCTTGATAGGTACCTTGAGTGCGTAGAGCCTGGGCCAGTATGTTGAGTGATGGAATGTCGTTGGGCGCAATTTCTAGCGCGTGCTGCATGGTCTGGACGACTTCTGGCAGGCGTCCATAGCGGCGCAGTATTTCACCTTTGAGAGTGAGCGCGACCATGTAGTCGGGATCGTAAACCAGCGCCTGATTTACGGCTTCCAGTGCCTCAAATTGACGGTTGAGCTGCACGAGAGCCAGCCCCTTATTGGCCCAGATACGCGCGTCGGTACTATCGAGTTCGAGAGCGCGTTCTATGTAGCGCAGCGCCTCCGGGAAATGCTCTTGCAGGAGTTGCTGGCCGCTGCGATTGAACCATGCCAGCGCCAGGTTGGTGTCGAGCAATAACGCCTGGTCGTTGGCGATGGTGGCCTCTGAGAGTCGTTCGAGTTTTTGCAAGGCGCGCGCTTTATAGGCCAGGGCGCGCGCCGAGCCGGGGTTGATGCGCGTGGTTGTACGAGCGATCTCCAGTAGCTCAGCATAGTCGCCCTGCATATCGAGCGTGTGCGCAAGATTTAGCAGGATATCTTCGTTTTCCTCGTCGTATTGCAGCAAGGTGGCGTATGTTTTACGCGCTTCAGCCCATTGTCTGGCCTGTACAAACTGGCGTGCCTGTTGTCGAAGTTGTTCTAAATCGTCCACGGTGTTGATTTGAACGCCGCTATCCAAGTAACCTGTACCTCCTACCCGATTTGTGCGCCTATTATCGCATGATTAGCGGGATGAGGCAACACTTCCCGGCGCTTTAGCAACTTCACTGGCCGATTTGCTGGCGGCTGAGCGGCGGCTGGTCAACAGGACGCCGGCAAAGAAGACGATCCAGCCAGCACTCATCACCAGCCAGAAGGAGCCGGACTGCCCGAAGACACGCGCGTTTGCCCCCGCGTATGCATTGAGCAAATCGCCAATCAGAATCAGCACGTTGGCCCATAGCAGATTGCCGGGACGGAAACCGGCTACGCTTGATTGGCGGCGCACCAATTTCCAGCCAGAGTAGATGGCGACCCCTACCACCGCCAGCACGCCAAGCGAGTTCAGAGTGATGGTGAATGGCAACCACGCAACCTGGTTCTCTAATATGCCAGTGCCGGGAGTTCCCGCCACCTGGCTAAGGGCGTGCATATTAAGTGGCACGATAGCGATGATAACGGCTGTGATTATGCTCAGTGCGGTAAGTATCGCAAAACAAATGCGCGTCGTGCGTAGTCCTGCCACCAGCGCGATGCTGCCCAGTCCCAGCCAGGAGGGCGCGAGCGCGGCCCCAAGAATGTAGTAGACACGGAAGAAGATCACACCCGCGCCGCTTGTTGGCCCCAGGAGTACCATGCACACATAGCTGACAGTGGCGAGAAAGGCCATCAGCAGAGCGATCATCCAGTAGAGTTGATAAATACGCCGCCTTCGCGCGAACTGGCGCGATACAACGGCGGCAAAGAGGCCCGTTACGACGACATTGACGATGGCGAAAGCAAGTAATATTGTGTTGTCTGGCATGATTGCGTCCCACCTGTATATGTGCTGAAATATGGAAAATAACACCGGATTCCATACGTAGCATACTCCTGCTAAGCGGTCTCGTCAATGCCAGAATCTCAAGAAATCTGTAAAAATCTCAATAAATTTGAGGGCAAGTCTGGCCCCACCCCTAATGAACATGAACCATCACAATCGGGAATGTCATTCTGAGCGTAGCGAAGAATCTCCCTTGCCACGCCGAGATTCTGAGCGCAGCGAAGAATGACAGGGCCAGACCGACCCTGGTTGGTAATGTTCATCAGAATGAGGCTACTTGCATCTGCCTGCGCTGGCGATTATAGTATGTTTGAGAAAAAGGAGAGCAATTGCATGGTGCGAAAAGTAAGCGACGAACAACGCGAACAGAATGTGGCGCGCGAGCAGCGCAAGGAACTCAAGGAGGAACTGGCGGCGCATTATGCTAGCCGCCCCCGCAAGTCCATCCGGCACAGGAGGGTGATTTTCCTGGTGCTGGGCGCAATCGGACTACTGGCAGTCATATTTAGCCTGTTAGCGTTCTGGCCCGCGCCCGCGCAGACACCGGCGGGTGGTGTGCCGATTGGGACGGCCCCGCCAAATTTTAATTTGCCCGTTTATGGCGGCGGCGGCATTGGCAGCACTATGAGCCTGGCGTCTTTGCGCGGCCATCCCGTTGTGCTGAATTTCTACTCCGAATCCTGCCAGCCATGCCTGGCGGAGGTTCCCTACCTTGAGCGTGTCTATAAGAGCAATGATGGAAATGGTCAGTTCGCTCTGCTGGGCATCAATCAATCTGATCCCAAAGAGGATATTCGCACCTTTGGCAGCCAGTACGGCGTTACCTATCCGCTGCTCTTTGACGAGGGCGGGAACATCAACCAGCAATATGGCGTGACCGCTATCCCGACCACGTACTTTATCGATAGTCATGGCGTTGTGCGCTCCGTCGTGATCCAGCCTCTAACGCCTGCCACCATGAAACAGGGGCTGGCCTCGATAGGCATTGCTCTCCCGTAGCTTTCACGAGGCGGTATTGCGCCTGCGGCGGCGCGTGGCGACGAGGCCGGCGATGCTCAAGAGCAACAGGAGCGCGCCCAGAGTCAGGCGTCCGGCAGGCTGGCCGGGGTCCAGCGCGGGCGGTAACGTGGGTGGTTCGGTAGCGCCGGTGCTATTGCTTGCTCCCTGGGTGGGCGTCGAAGTTGGCGTAGGCGTGGTGGCCGACGATGCCTTCGGCGTGCCGCTTTGATGATTCCCCATAATAGGCGAACCGGCTGCTTTGGGCGTGCTGCCCTGCGTTTGCGCTCCCCCGGTAGCATTTGGTTCGACGGTGGCAGGAGGATGCACGGGTCCGCTTGAGGCATTAAAGGTGCTGCCTGCTGATGTTGATGCCCCACCACCTGCGAAATGAACATTTGCCAGCAGGCCGGATAGGATGAAGATGACGGCAACGGCTGCCGCAAGGGTGCTGACTGCTCGCACGCTGCGCCGCAGGGTATAGTTCAAGATACGACCCTGTCGAACGGGCTGTGGTTGCGGGCGCGCGGCCTGCGATGTGCGCGAGACGCCTGCGCTGGCTGGCAGCGTGAAAGAGCGCGGCAGTTGCGGCTGTGGCATGGCGTGCAGCAGGACGACAGTGCGGCGTAGTTCGGCGAGAGCATTCTGGCAGCGCTGGCAGCTCTGGATATGAGCATCAAAAAAAGCCTGCTCCTGGGGAGTAAGCTGCTTATCGAGAAAGGCTGATAGCTGCTCCGTTGTTAGATGCTCCTGCTGTGTCACGCGAATGCTCCGTTTTGGTTGTAATATTATTCTCTATCAGAGAGTAAACGATAATTGCCGGGTAATAGTTCCCTGTGCTGAAGTAAGTAGGCGCGTAGCCGCGCTCTGCCACGCGCGATACGCGAGCGCACCGTGCCGAGTGTGGTCACGGTGGTGGCGGCGATTTCTTCATAGCTCATCCCCTGAATGTCGCACAGGACGACGGCCACGCGCTGGTCGAGTGGCAATTCTTCCAACCCAAGCTGGATGATCTGCTGGAGTTCCTGGCTCATCAAAGCCTCTTCGGGGTTGACATCTCGGGCTGTTTCGATCAGGGAACTCATGACTGCTGCGCTGGAAGGTTCGTCCTCGTCGGTCAGGCTATCCAGCGAATCGACGGGATGGCGATGGGTGCGCCGCCAGTGGTCGCACGACTGGTTGGAGGCGATACGCATCAGCCAGGCGCGAAATGAGGAGCCGCCCCGGAAATTTGGCATGGCGCGGAAGGCAGCAAGAAATGTTTCCTGCGTCACATCAGCAGCAATCTCACGATCGCCGAGCATACGCATCACCACGGTAAATACGGCCTGCTGGTAGCGCAGCACAAGCTGATTGAACGCATCGACATCCCCACGCTGGCTGCGAGCAATGAGCAACAGTTCATCCTCGCGCGCTGTCTCTGCCATGCCTCACTCCTGTCATTTCCTGAAGCGCATTACTTGTAGGGACGCGATAAATCGCGTCTGCGTTGCATCGTCTCTGTCGTCGTTGTCGCATCGTCGTTGTGTGAACGGACGCGATTAATCGCGTCCCTACAAATGTTTGTCGCCTTGTGCCGGCTAGTTTAGCATAAAACTGTCTCATATACTATACATACTACGTCGATTGCGCTGTGATCTTTTTCACATTCAGGTCATGCGTAGCAAAGAGTAATGCCCTGTAGTCTAGTATGGGGGAGCCGCTCGCCCATTGTCATCCTGAGCGCAGCGAAGGATCTCTGCGCCGCCGGGGAGAGATCCTTCGCTGCGCTCAGGATGACAATGGGGGAAGGGGTGACAACAAGTGAAGCGAAGGGATGGCACTCCGCCTTGCTGCCCTCTTTCCTGCTAAAAAGTACAGGAAGCGGGTCTTTATGGCTATGTTATCCGTTAGTAATGTAAGCAAAGCACCTGATCGACCTGGATGAGAGAATATTTGATGATGATTGACACGCAAAATGTAGTTGAACAACCAGTAGACGAGAAACGACATGGAACGCGGCGCGTAGGTCAATGGATAGCGTGGATGCTGGAAGACCGGCAAGTAGGAGGCAAACAGAACAATATCGCGGTACTTGATGGCGTGCGCGCGGTGGCTTTCCTGATGGTGATGGTATTTCATATCAACCGTATGACCGGCGATAACCTGTGGGATCGCATGTCGAATCAACTCGCCTCGTCGGTATCAACGGCTGGCGGCACAGGAGTAACACTCTTCTTTGTGCTATCTGGTTTCCTGCTTTTTATGCCGTTTGCGAAATCGCTGCTCTTTACTACTTCCTGGCCGCTCGCGCGCGTCTTCTACATGCGCCGCTTTTTGCGCATCATTCCCGGCTATTATGTCTGCCTGTTGCTGCTTATTTTACTGGCCTATCCTGAATACCTGCAACCCGTCCACTTGAAAGACCTTTTTCTCTTCTTAACCTTTTTTATGGATTCCACGACAGAAACGTTCCGCCGCATTAACGGCCCGTTCTGGACGCTGGCGACCGAGTGGCAGTTCTATATGATGTTGCCGCTCATTGCCCTGCTCATTGCATGGCTGGTCAAAAAGACGCCGCAGCGCAAACGTTTCAAGCGGGTAACATTGTGGCTGGGCGTGCTGATTGTGCTGGCGCTCGGCGTGCGCCTCTTCGGTGAATATTTTATGGCGAATCCGAAGCAATCGTTCCTGGTGCCGCGCCCCGCGCTGAACGTGTTCCTGTTTTTCAGCTTTGGTATCGTGGGCAAGTACACGGAAGATTTCGCGGTGGGCATGTTCATCAGCCTGTGCTACATCTACGTGCAGCATCCCGCGACGAATCCCAAATTTGCTAAGAAGTGGCGAGAGCTTAGCCTGTGGTTATGGGGCGCTGGCATCTTGATATGTGTCTTCGATGCCATGTGGCACTTCAATCATGAAATGCACGGCTGGCCGTTCCTGAATGGCCTGCTGCCAGCCTACGACTGGATCAACGAAATGATGCTCACGTTTGGCTTTGGCGCGTGTATCGCGGCCATCCTCTACGGGCCAACTTCGCTTAAACGCCCCTTTGAGTGGCCCCCTCTACGCTGGATCGGCCTGATTTCCTATAGCCTGTACATGTGGCACCTGCCCTTGCTCATCTTCTTCCAGTCGCGCATATTGCCTCTGCTACATATCAGCAACATGTATATTGCCTATGGCACACACTGGATATGGGCCATTCTCGTGGTTTTCCCTTTCGCCTTCCTCTCCTATGTGCTGGTAGAGAAACCCTGGATGAAGCTGGGTGATCGCTGGCGCGGCATAATCGAGACGAAGCGCCGCGCCAAACTGCAAGCGCGCGCGGCACCGGAAGCGCCTTCAGCATCCGCGCAAAAGAACTCTATCGCGGCGCAGGAGGCTGTGACAAGGTGATGATGTCAGTGCCGGGATCAAAGAAATAGTTTCTGCAAGAGCGTGTGTTAGAGAACAAGGCGACCGCAAGGGTCGCCTCTACTATGATGACGAAGTGCGTTCCCAGGCCCGTTCATAGTAGAGGCGACCCTTGCGGTCGCCTTCTATTTGTCCCTACCATGATTTTGCATTGACATGCTTTGAATCCGGTGACTATAATACTTTACAGAACCGCATATCATTTGTTGTGGTGAAAGTTGTCTGATTCGCTGTGGAAGCAGCAGCGCCCGCCCTTACAGTATGCCGGATGCGCCAGCCTGCTCATCGCCAGAGCGAAGCGAGTATCCCCTGGAGGAGACCTTCTATGGCTACCACCGATGGACTTGAAGACATCGTTGCAGCGCATTCCAGTATTTGCGACCTGGATGGCAAGCAAGGCAGACTTTTGTACTTTGGCGTCGATATTCACGACTTAGCGCGTTACTCCTCATTCGAGGAGACGGCCTATTTGCTCTGGCATGGCGTTCTTCCCACCAGGGCGCAGTTAGAAGAGGTGACGTATCAGCTTCAAGCCAATCGCGCCCTTCCAGCCCCTATCGTTCACATGATGCGGTTGTTTCCCAAAACTGCTACACCGATGGATGTGTTACGTACCGCTGTTTCCGCATTCTCCTCCTTTGACCCCGACGCGGGTGACAACTCCCGCGCAGCCAATGTGCGCCGCTCAATCCGTCTCACTGCCGTTTTTCCGAGTATCGTGGCGGCATGGGATCGGATGCGCAACGGCAAAGAGCTGGTTGAGCCGCTGGCAGGCGAAAACCATGCGACCAATTTCCTGTACATGTTGAATGGCGAAATGCCCGATGAATATAACGCGCATGTGCTTGATACCGCGCTGATCCTGCACGCCGACCACGAGTTGAACGCTTCGACGTTCGCGGCGCGTGTCACGGCTGCCACGCTGGCGAGCATGTACGCGGCCATCACCTCGGCTATCGGCGCGCTCTCCGGCCCCCTGCACGGTGGAGCGAACGAGCAAGTCATACGAATGCTGATGAGAATTGGCGACGTGGATAAGGCGGAAACCTATATCGCGGGCGCGCTCGAACGCAAAGAGCGCATCATGGGCTTCGGCCACCGCGTTTACCGCACGGAAGACCCGCGCGCGACCCATCTGCGCCAGATGTCGGAAGAACTGGGCAAGCGCACCGGCGATTCGCGCTGGTACGATATGTCGCGCATCCTCGAGGGTTATATCAAAGAACATAAGGGCCTGAATGCCAACGTTGACTTCTATTCCGCTTCGGTCTATTACATGATGGGCGTTCCCATCGACCTGGATACGCCCATTTTCGCCTGCAGCCGCATCTCCGGCTGGACAGCCCATGTGCTGGAGCAGTTCGGGAATAATCGCCTGATTCGCCCGCGCGCCGAGTACGTTGGCCCCAAAGACGTAAAATATGTGCAGCTTGACGACAGAGAATAATACAAAAATTGTTATGAAACATGATGCCAGGCATCATGTTTCATAACAATTTTTGTACATCCTTTTTCATCTCGGCGTAGCTCTGGTAGCGCAAGGTGCGTTCTTCCTGGAGGGCGCGGCTCAGGATGGCTTCGAGTTCGGGTGAGATGAGGGGGTTCAACTGGCGCGCCGGAGGGAAGACGGGATAGTGCGGCGGCGCGTAGTTGGTCAGGGCCTGGTGCATACTGGCGGCCAGCATGTAGATGCAAGTGCGATGGTCAAACGGCATGTCCTGCACGGGCGTATAGGGCGAAAGCAGGATTTTGCGCGTGGTGAGATGCTTCGCCAATCCCGGACGTGGTTCCGGCGGGGGCAGCGGAATCTGGAAGCCGACCAGCATGGCGCGCCCGCGTGCGCTTTCGATAATAATGTTAGAGGGCGAAATGTCGAAGTGACGCAGGGGCGGCTGCTGTTGTTCCATCGCAATCAAAATGTTCAGTATGTTGTTCATATAGCCGATAACTTCACGCTCGGATAGAGGTTTAAGCAGCTTTTGCAGCAGGTCTTGCATGTTTTCGCCATCGATGTAGTCTTCTACCAGGTAGTAGTGTTTGCCCTCCGCGAAACGGTCCAGGATATTGGGAACCAGGGGATGGCGGAATTTTGCCAGGCGTTCGGTGGCTCTTTCGTAATAGACGATCTCTTTACGGCGGCGTTCGATGGGGTAGTCCGCGCACTCCCAGCGTTTGATGATGACGCGCTTTTCAGAGGCGCGCGTATCGATGGCGAGCATGGTTGTTACCATCGTTTCGTCGCTTTGCGTGAGTACATGCTTGACGATATAGCGATCCTGGCGCACGCTGACGCCCGAAAGCGGGCTATGCGCTACCATCAATGGCGGGATGGTCAGGCGGCCACAGTTGGAGCAGCAGCGCTGGCCGAAGCGCACGGGTGTATCGCAATACAGGCAGTGACGATCATCGTAGTCTGCACCGCAGGCGCTGCAACGCTGCGCTCCGGTGCGGTTCTGATTTTTGCAACGCTGGCAAACGTAGCGCTGGCGAGCCGTATCAACGGCGCTGGCGAATTTTTCGGAAAACTCCATCACGTTGCGGTAACGCTGGCGGTAGTCCTTAGCCAGGGCGCGCACAAGGGCCGCGCTGACCTCGACGGGGATGCGCGGGTTCCAATGCTGCGGCGGCGGCGGTTGCAGCCTCAAATGGGCGTTCCATATCTGTTCGATTTGCTTGTAGACGAACGGCGGGCGACCGGCCAGCAGCTCGTAGAAGCACACGGCCAGCGCGTACTGGTCGGAGTCGCGCCTGGGGTTGCCCTGCCACTGTTCCGGCGGCATGTAGAAGGCGGTTCCCGTCACCTCGCCCAGCGTGGCGTGCGTTTGCATTCCGAGATCGAAGGTCGCGCCGAAGTCCGAAAGCAGGATTTGCCCGCCGCGCCCGATCAAGAGGTTGCCAGGTTTGATGTCCTGGTGGATCAGCCCTTTTTCATGCACGTAGTAGAGCGCGGAGGCCGCCTGTTGCAGGTACGGCACCAACTCTTCAGCGTAAGCCAGCCGCCGGCTGCCGTCGTCTTTGCGAAAC
>DASTKD010000519.1:0-17004 GCA_035716135.1 Ktedonobacteraceae bacterium | reverse complement strand
GGCGACCCGCCCATAGACCTTTTCTCTATCAGCCGCCGGAGGCGACAAGTTACATTATTTGGTAGTAGACGCTTTGGGCCGGTTGACGAGCGCGATGAGAATACCCACGACGGCCAGCGCGAAGAAAGCAATGGCGTGCTTGATGTGCGGCTGGGTGTCGGTAATAATATGATTGATGTTAGGAACGAGGAAAAACGCTCCCAGGGCTATACCGATAATCGCCACCACAATTCCGAGAACGAAGATTGCCGGGTTCTTCATAGGTGTTACATACCTTTCTTTTTAAGCTGTAGGGACGCGATTGATCGCGCCCGCGTCTCTCCATTTTGGACACGCCCATTATAACAAAAGCAGAAAACTCATCAAGAGGGATAGCCAACATGGATACGTTTTATTGTTCACCTTCATACAAGACGAACGAGGTGTAAAAAAGCCACCAGAAAAGGGAAATTGCAAAAATATGGCGACCGCGCGAAACCTCGCGGTCGCCACTGATACATGCGCCTGCCAGTATCGTAGACTAGCTGGCGGCGACGCTCTTCGAGCGGGTCATGAATGTGCCAGCGATGCCGGCGATGAGCAGGACGACGCCCGCGCCCAGGGCTGCGTACTCGCGTACAGGATGACCGCCCTTTACCAGATAGAAGGCACCGACACCCAGGGCGACCACGCCCAGTGCAATAACAAGATAGAAGATAACGGGGTTTTTCATTGTTCTAGTTCCTACCTCTTCATTAGGGACGACTCTCTACTTGCGTCCAAATTATGCGCTCTGGCCTATCCAAAGCGTGCATCTATTGTATCAAACGTATGAACCCTGTTAAGCTGCATATGTGGTAATGGCATAGCCATTTTGGATAGGTTGGTCCGCTTTTTAGCGCGGCCTCTCTCTGTTCGATCTAATGCACCCCGCTGCGGAACACGGTCGCAAACAGGATGAGCGCGAATAGCCCTGCTCCCCAGCAATAATAAGCAAAGGGCGTGAGGTTGCCTTTCTCAAAATATTTCATCAGGAATTTTGTGCTGAGGTAAGCCGCGACGCCAGAAAGTACCATCCCTACAAAAACAAGTTCAAGCGTTTGAGATGACTGGCCGAACAACTGTGGTATTTCGAGCGCGCCCGCCAGGAAAATCAGCGGTGTACCCAGCAAGAAGGAAAAGCGGGCGGCGTCTTCGTGATTGAGGCGCACACCCAGCGCGCCAACCATCGTGACGCCGGAACGCGAAATGCCGGGAATGAGGGCTAGCGATTGTGCCAGACCCACAACGATCGCTTCTTTCCAGGTCAGAGACGATAGAGGACGGAAAGCGGCTTTCCCTTCGATAGTACCGGCATATTGCGCTTTTTCGAGAGCGCGTTTGCGCATTCGCTCGCCCGCGAAAAGGATCGAGCCATTGACAACCAGGAAAGCAGCCGCGATTACCGGGGAGGTGAAGAGGTCCTTGAGGGGTTTTTCAAGTGCCACACCGATTAAACCAGCCGGAACCACGCCGATGATGATCAGAAAACTGACCCATTCGTTCGTGCCTTTGCGCACTTCTCCCTCTTTAATGCTTTTCACCAGCGTCAAGATGACCTGCCACCAGTCGCGCCAGAAGTAGATCACCAGCGCGATACTGGTACCGATGTGTAAAGCGGTGATGATGGGTAAAAAGCAGCTTTGCCCGCCACAACTTGTATCGGTTTGTAAATTCGCCGGGCCAAAGAGACCGGGCAACAGGCCAGGTAAAATCACGGTATGGCCGAGGCTACTGACAGGGAACAGCTCGGTCAACCCCTGCAAAAGGGATAAGGCGATGGTTTGCCAGATGTTCAGGTGCATAGATAGCTACTCTCTTACTGGTGTAGGTACTTCTGTATGTCCATTTGAAATTCTGCGTTGGTATCAGCATAGACGTTATGTCCATCGGGTTTTGACAGGAAAAAGTAATGGGTTGTTTTCGCGGGTGAGGCAGCCGCCTCCATGCTGGCGAGGCCAGGGCTGCAGATGGGCGTGGGCGGAAAGCCGGTATGGGTGTAGGTGTTCCAGGCGCTGTTGGGCGCGATCAGGCGACCGCTATCATTGAGCGGCGTCCAGTATGTTTTGGTGCCGGGCGCTGAGTCACGCGCATATTGCACAGTGGGGTCCGCGTCAAGCATACTCACCGTATCGGCATTTGGCTTGTAGATACGGTTCCAGTAGACGCTTGCCACTAATGGGCGGTCATCTTCAAAGCGTACCTCTCGCTGCACGATGGAGGCGAGAATGACCATCTGATACACCGAAAGCTGGTTTTGCTTCGCCAGGGTGTCCAGGTGATTTTGCTGCACTTTATCTTTGAATTCGGTCAGCATGATATTGACCACATCGCGCGCGGTCGCATTAACCGGTATCAGGTAGGTATCGGGGAAAAGCAAGCCTTCCATGCCGTTGCCAGCCGGAATCGTTTTCAGCACCGGATATTTGGCATAATCCGGGAAACGGGTCGGGTGCTGCGTGTAGTTCAGGAAATCCTGTTCATTGAACTTTGTGAGTGGCGGAAAAGCGGGATCATTATGCGCGAACTGGTTGGCGATCTGTTCGATGCGCCATCCCTCCACGATGGTGACGGGTATGGCGTCGGGTTGCCCGTGCAACAATTGCGCGATGATCTGGTCAATCGTCATGTTGGGACTGAGATTGTACGCCCCCGCCTGTAACTGGGTATCCAGCCCCTTGATTCTGGCCCAGATACGAAAGGCCAGGGAGTTGCGAATCAAGCCTTTTGTCTGGAGGGCATCTGCGATCTGCGCTCCGCTTTCACCATTGTTGATTACAAAAGCAACAGTCTTTGGCTGGCTGGAATTAGCCGGCTGGAAAACGTCCGTCACGGTTGTCCAGGTGAAGTAAACGCCCCCAAAAATGAGCAGACCCAGCACGAGTACCGATACGATTGCGGCGCGTGACCCTCGTCTTTTCATATAGTTTTATCCTCAGATTTGCTTGAGATAGAATCCAGGTATTCTTGTAGAATCACGGCTGCCGCCAGCGCGTCTATCCCCTGTTGTTTGCGCCTGCTCCGCGATTTGTTGCCCGCGCGCGATCTGCCGCCGCGCGTCTCTTGCTCATATTCAGCACGCAGGCGCTGCGCTTCAACGGTTGATAAGCGCTCATCCCACATGGTAACGGGAATATCGATGTGCTGTTTCAGTCGCTCTACGAAAGCCTGGATACGCGCTCCCTGGGCGTGTATCTCGCCATCCAGACTGATGGGCAGCCCAATCACAAGGCCATCTGCTTCAGTCTCGCTAATCAGCCGTTGGAGAGCTTCCCATGTGTGTGTTTCATCGCGGGAGACGCGCAAGGTGGTATAGGGCGAGGCCAGGAAGCCTGAAGCATCACTCAGGGCGACACCTATTCTGACGCTGCCAACATCGAGGGCCATCAACCGTGTCATCGTTGCTCTCTCCATGCAATAAGATACTATCCTATCGCATTCTAACGAAGGAGAGGCCGTTTTGTCTACCAATTCGCCAAAAATCATACCCTTTTGCCAGAGAATCTTAGCCCTTTGACAATTGCGCGCCCGGCATCACATCGATGTGAATGTGTTCTGAGCGGAAAGGCATGATACTCAGGAAAGAGGGCGATACCTCTATCTTGATGTCTTCAACTCCGGTCGGCCCGGCATTCCCGCTGGCGATATCGCTATGCGCCTGGTCTATTGTTTTCCCGGTCAGGTACTTGCTGAGTTCCTGCGTGTTCACTTGTAGCATAGCCAGCCCGCTGGCCGCCAGGGTAATGTTGATGGTCGAGCCGTCTTTACTGGAGGTGCTGGTCACGTTGCTTAGCCTGGGCTGCGCCTGCATGTCGAGTGTGTAGGGTCTCGGTTTTGTAGCGAGCGCCGCCGCGTTGAGTTGTGATTGTGTCGCTTCTACCAGGCTTTTGTGGCGCACGACCAGCACAGTGATTTTTGTGCTGAGCATTCCCGTAAAAGTTTTGTCTGTGAGGGGCGCGCCTACGGCTGGAACTTGAGTCAGTTGTTCTTCTGGCAAAGATTGCGCGCTTCTCACCACATCCGGCGAGAGCGTACCCGCAATATCTTCCGGCTGCAACTGGCCGCGCAGCCAGTTCTTAACCTGAGTTTGCAATTGCGAATGGAGCGAATTCTTTAAGTTTTGCAGGTCGTTCTGCGTAACGGTTGCTACCTGTGCCGCGCCCCCACCGCTGGTCGCGCCGGGATTGGTCACGCTCAAATTGACTTGTGCCGAGGAGAGTTTGCTAGCCTGAGCGATCGTGGCAATGCTTGTGGCCGGGACGACGGTGATCGTTCCTGCGCCGACATTGCCAGAACCGCCGCTATTCTGCGCCTGGACCGGTATAGGAACACTTGCATTGGCCGGTGGAATAACCGGCGAAGCGGTCGTGACAAACTGTACGCTGCCCGCGCCGGCGTTCGTGCTAATGACGGTGCCGGTAGGAATTGTCAGGTATTGTTGGCCGTTATTGGTAAAAATGACCGTACCGGTCGCGTTTGAGTTGCCCTGTTTGGTCGTACCGGTAGCTGTTCCCGTCCCTGTGACGCTGGCATTATAGGTGAGGGACTGCGAAGCTACCGAATCGGGAAATTTGCTCTGCGTTTTCGTCGAGGCTGTCAGTTTGATCGATGGCAGGCTGATGGTTTTGGACGGCACGGTGATAGTGACTGTGGCGGTTGTGCCATAGTAGAGAAAGCCGATGCCGACCAGCAGGAGCAGCAGCAGTACCACAATGACGATGGTGGCGACTCTGCCGCCGCGTCCGCGCGATGCCCGCCTGGGTTGGCGACGAGGCGGCGGAGCGGCTGGTATCCTGCTTCGTGTGACTGGCCTGGACCCGGATTGCGGTTGCGGCATTGGCCTGGTATTTACCTTGCGCGCGGGTGGCGGCGCTTCAGCAGGCAAAGGCGCGCTCCGGCTACCCGCCCTGGGTACATTTAATGCGCCTGACGGTCGGGGCCTGTTCGAGCGTATGCGTGTTGGTTGATCTGATGGTGGCGGCGGCAAGAAATCTTCATCTTCTTCGTCGATTCTGCGTTGAAGCTTGCCCGAACGGCTGCCGCGCACCTTCGTATCGCTGGCAGGCGCGGGAACCTCTTCATCTGGCTCGTTGAAGAAGGTATTGTCCCACTGGCGCGCCGGAAAATCCTGCGAGTTGCCGGGCAAGTCCTGGTCGTCCAAAAACTCGATCTTATGCACGTCGGTGGGAATATCGGTCACATCGGGCGCAATATCATCTACATCGGGCGCGAACGTTGGGCCGTGCTGCTCAGGCAGGAGCGAGGGCGAAAATTCCTCAATATCGCCCTCGAATGGATTAGCATTTTGGGCTGCTGGCGGCGCGCTATAGTGTGAGGTTGGGAACGCACTGGCCGGTTCCGGCTCCTCTAAGGGAGGATTGCTTGCATCGCCTGCTGTCCCCTCCTGCGCCGCCTGGCGAATGCGCCGGGCCATATCATAATCTGGCTCGTACAGGTCTTCGTGTTCTCCTTCGTCAGGGTGAGCGGTCAGCGGACGCGCGGTGGGAGCTTGCTGCTCATTGATGTCAAACTCGAAAGGCTGGTCAAATGCATCATCTTCGATGCTCTCTACCTCTACGGGTGGGTAAGCCTCTCCTTGACCCTGCCTGCTTGTGGGTTCTTCCGGGTATACGGGCGCATTTTCCTGCTGATGCCAGGTGCTTTGCGGGGGCCGGGTATCGGTTGGTAGTTCTTCGATTACTGGCGGTGGTGGAGGAAGCGGCGCGCGCTGGCGCAGGGAGCGGCTGTCAACGGGGCCTCGATTAATGGGACCGCGCTGGCGTTGTATTCCTCTTCGTTCGGTTGTACTGCGTGGGTTCTGAGAAGGAGGAACGCGCGTTCTGCCGGTCGAGGAGCCTTCCTGGGGCTGGCTCGTGCGAAAACCGGCGGCTTTGGCAACCGCGCGTACCTGGCGGTCGGGGCTGATGACCTGGACTTCTTTGCCCAGTTCGCGCGCGCGGGCGTGCAGTAGTCGCCAACCGACATTGCTGCGCAGTTGCGTTTGCTGCGGCACCACCATGATGATGCGCCGCGCCGGGACTTCCTCAATCTTTTCACGCACCCTCGTCAGCTCATCGTTCGGATCTAAATAAATGATCTGCTCGTCTGGCATTGCCCTGCTCTCCCCCTACAATTGATGTATTCCGCTTTTTAGATATGCATTCTGTGAATAACCCGGTTAAGCGCGTGTTCTAGCACGTTGCTGTCATCCTGCAATTCGATTGCCTGGTATGCCAGCGCCATTGGTGTAATGTCCTGAGCATTTTTGAGAAGGTTCCTGGGATCGGAAATCGTGTTGACCATGCCTGGCTGGATGATTTCGATAAGCGGGTCGCGCGAAAATGGCAGGCGATCTTTCCACGGGAAGTTCTCAAGCCGCTCGCGCAGGTCGGGCAATGCGGAGCCACCGCCCACCATATAAATGGCCGGTGGCAAGAGTTCATCCTTTGCCAGTTCATCGACCAGCAGTTCGATGCTGTCCATCCACGTTTGCGTTTCGGGCGCGAGGATGGCGCGCACGTCGTCCCGCTCACTGCCCTTGAGACTGCCGGTGCTGTAGAGTAATTTGAGATTTTCGGCCTCTTTGAGCGATAAACCTTTGCTGGATGCCAGCCGCCGCGTGAAGGTGCGCCCGCCCAGCGCGAACATGCGCGTCTCCTCGATGCCACCCTGGCGTACCAGCGCGATGTCGGTAGTGCCGCCGCCAATGTCGATGAAAATGGCCCCGCTGTCCGGTCCCGCGTCAACGCTCAAACAACGCGCCAGGGCGTATGGCTCGGCCACAATCGAAATCAAGGTCAGGTCAAGCCCTTTGGCAACCGTTTCGAGCGCGCCAAGCTGCATGAGGGGCGCGAATGAACTAAAGACGGTCAACTGGAAATGGCGACCCCGAAAACCAATGGGATTATGCACTGTCTGCCCATCGATGCGCACGGAGATGACCGCCGCGTTGGTCAGGCGCACCTCGACGTTGGAATAGCCGATTTCGGTGGCGATACGCTCTTTGGCTGCCTTATGTAGCTTTGACTGCGCGCTGGAGATGGCGCTTTCCAGTTCATCCGGCGTGATCTCTTTGGTCGGGTCCTGCCGTTGTTTGGTGATGGTAATCGAACTGCCCTTGACCAGTTCGCCCGCGATACCGATGACGGTCGGTGGCGCAATGATGCCCCCTGCCGATTGTTCGGCCTTAACCAGAGCTTCGTTGCAGTTCGCAATCACGCCTGGAATGTCGATTACCATGCCGTCGGACATGTGCGTATAGCTTTGCTGGTTGCGTCCCACCCCCAGCACTTCGCCGATGCCGTCTTCCTGCACTTCGATAATAAGCGCTTTGGCGTATGCCGTGCCGATATCGAGAGCGGTATAAAGCTGATTCTGGTTATCGCCTGCTGAGCGCAATGGAGCATAGGCTCCATCGTGTTCATAGTCGTTCCCGTTCTCTTGATCGCGTCCAAAAATGAGGTTGCGGATACGTCGCAACAAGGGATTGATCATGTATTATTTCCTGATCTATGCCAGTTACCGGATATTATTGCTCGCCTCTCGAGTACGTTATAGCACATTAGTCATGCTATGTAAAATGTCCGCTTGTCCTGATGAATTTTGCCGACCGAATGCGGGAATGAGAGGGACGCTTGCGTCCTGCATCCTGTAGGGACAAGGGGTGGGGTGGGGTGGATGTGGGGGCCTTGTGCTTGTCCTCGTGCGGGGACGCGATCCGTTGGAACGTCATGATACCCCGACGGAATCCCGCGGCAACCAGGACAAGCACAAGGCCCCCACCCCTCCCCACATCCGCCCCTTGTCCCTACAGGACGCAGGCGGCGTTTCGAGTCATTCTCCGATTCGGTTGTCAAAGGTCATCAGGGATGAGGGGCGTGTTTACGATTTAAGAGATTCTTTAACAAGCCTGGGAACCATACTCAGGGCCGCGCCCAGTTCGGCTTTGTTTTTGCCGCCGCCCTGGGCCGATTCGGGCCTGCCGCCGCCTTTTCCGCCCAGGCGGTCTCCAATGGCTCCGGCGATCTTGCCTGCGTGCAGGCCGCGTTTCGTCAGTTCGGGCGAGACGCTGACCTGCAAGCCGACACGCTCGTCGAAATTGCCCGCCAGCACAACGACGCCTGGTTTGCCCAGCTTATGTAATACTACGTCGCCTATCTCCCGTAATACACGATCATCAGGCACGTTGGCGCTGACGGCGACGACGGGAACGCCCGCCACGTCTTGCGCGGCGCGTGCCAGCGTTTCCGTTTGCTGGATGGCAGCTTCACGCTGGAATTGCGCGATCTGTTTTTTCGCGGCGGCCAGTTCGTGCGCCACCTGCTCTACCCGCGCCTCAAGCTCGTCGGGTTGCGTTTGTAAAGTTGCGCTGATGGCGTCAATGGCGGCGGAACGGCGGCGCAGGAAGGCTTCCGCGCCGCGCCCGGTTAGAGCCTCGATGCGGCGAATACCGGCGGCGACGCTGGTTTCCTGTATGGTCACGTAGATGCCGATCTGGCCGGTGGAGGCGCAGTGCGTGCCGCCGCATAGCTCGGTGCTGCTGCCCATCGAGACGACGCGCACGTTGTCTTCATACTTTTCGCCGAACAGAGCCATTGCGCCGGTTTGTAACGCCTGCTGTAAGGGCATGATATTGGTATGAACGGGAAAATCGGCGCGAATCCAACGATTGATTTGTTCATCTACCTGCGCCACTTCAGAGGCGGTCAGGGCGCGCGGACTGGCGAAGTCGAAGCGCAGGCGTTCTGGCTCGACCAGCGAGCCGCGCTGCTGCACCTGCGGGCCGAGCAGATCGCGCAGCGCCTTATGTAGCAGGTGCGTCGCGCTGTGATTGCGAATGGTATCTTCGCGGCGTTGCGCGATGACGTTGGCCTGTGTGCTATCGCCCACGCGCATATAGCCCTCGCTAATTTCGCCATAGTGGACGATTAGCCCTTTGAGCGGGCGGCGCGTGTCCTGTACCGAGAAGACGCCCATCGAACCTGTAATCTCGCCATGATCGCCAATCTGCCCGCCGCTTTCAGCATAGAACGGCGTGGCGTCCAGAATGACCAGCGCGGATTGCGGTGCGCTGATCTCTTCGACCTCGACGCCATCCACCACCAGAGCAACTACTTTGCCCGCGCCGTTGATGCCCTGGTAGCCTGTGAACTCGGTCGGGCCGACGCGCTTGAGAATGTCTGTTAGCGCGGCCTCGTCTTTACCCTGTACGAAGGTTGCCGTAGCGCGGCTGCGCTCCTGTTGCTGCTGCATGGATTGCTCGAAGCCGGAAACGTCAACGCTGAAGCCATGTTCAGCCGCGACTTCCTGTGTCAGTTCGAGCGGGAAGCCGTGCGTATCATAGAGTTTGAAGGCCGCATCGCCCGGAATGGCCGTGTGGCCGCGCTGCTTCAAATCCTCGAGCAGGTTATTGAGCAGATACAGACCGGCATTCAAGGTCTGGCTAAATTTGTTCTCTTCCAGGCTCAGTATCTCGACGATGCGGTCGCGCTGCAAGCCCAGTTCAACATAGTGACTCTTCATGAGATTGATAACGGTATCCGCCGCTTCGGACAGGAACGGCTTATCCAGCCCCAGCAGCTTGCCATGCCGCACGGCGCGGCGCAGGATGCGGCGGAAAATGTAGCCGCGCCCCTCGTTACTCGGCAGCACGCCATCCGCCGCCAGGAAGACCAGCGCGCGCCCGTGATCGGCTATCACGCGCAGGGACGTGTCCGCTTTCGCGTCTTTGCCATAGCTGGTGTTGGCGAGCGCGGCGAACTTGTCGATAATAGGACGGAAGAGGTCGGTATCAAAGACCGATTCTTTGCCCTGCAATACCATGCTGACGCGCTCGAGACCCAGCCCTGTATCTATATTCTTTTTGGGCAGCGGCGTTCTGGTACCATCGAGGTCCTGGTAAAACTGCATGAAGACCAGGTTCCAGATTTCCAGGAAACGCTCGCATTCGCAGCCCGGCTTGCAATCAGCCCTGCCGCAGCCATGCTCGACGCCGCGATCATAGTAAATTTCGGAATCGGGCCCGCACGGCCCGGAGGCTCCCGGAGGTCCCCACCAGTTATCTTCGAGGCGCACGATGGCCTCGTCCGGGTAGCCCGCGATCTCGCTCCACCAGTGCGGAGCCTCGTCGTCCTCTGGATGCACGGTTGGATACAGCAGATTGGCGGGTATCTTGAAGACTCCGGTCAGCAGTTCCCAGGCGAAAGTGATGGCTTCGCGCTTGAAATAGTCGCCGACCGAGAAATTGCCCATCATTTCAAAGAAGGTGAGGGAACGTTCGTTGCCCACTTTGTCGATGTCGGTGGTGCGGAAGCACTTCTGCGCCGAGGTCAGGCGTAGAGCGGGAGGAGTCTCGCGCCCCAGGAAGTACGGAATCATCTGCTGCATACCGGCGGTGGTCAATAGCACCGTCGGGTCGTTACGTGGCACCAGCGACGAACTGGGCATCTTCAAATGGCCCTTGCTGGCAAAAAAATCAAGGTAGCGTTGGCGAATTTCGGTACCAGTCAATTTCAACTCTACAGACACGTTAGCCTCCCTCTCTATAGTGGGCGTTGTATATTTATATGACATGTGAAAGAATAGATGCATCATGATGGTTCGCGTATGCAGAGCCATTATATCAAAGGAGAGAAGGACTCGCAACGATTCTAACGATTGACAGATGCTCAACTGGCTTGTACACTTGTACCAGAAGAACAGCTTATATAAGGGATCATGACGATTACAATTACTGTTCCGAATAGAACACTGCTGGCGCTGTGCGGACCGGCAGGCTCAGGCAAAAGCACCTTTGCCGCGCAGCGCTTTATCCCCACCAGCATTGTCTCGTCCGATTATTGCCGCGCCATGATTTGTGACGACGAGAATAACCAGCAGGTCAACCGCGATACGTTTGACCTCTTCTACTACATCATCCAGAAACGTATGTATCTGGGTCGCTTCACCGTCGCTGATAGCACGGCGCTGCGCGCGGATGCGCGCCGCAGGTTACGCGCCCAGTCGCGCCATTTCGGCTATTATGGTTGCTTGCTCATCTTCAACACGCCGCTCGATGTGTGTCTCGCGCGTGATAAACTGCGCTCTCGCATGGTTGGAGAGCAGGTCATCCTCTACCACAATGGCCTCCTGCAACAAACACTGCTTGATGCCCCCAACGAGGGCTGGGAGCAAGTGCATGTGCTGGGGGTAGACGATGTGGATGTCCTGATCGAGATTCGAGGGTGAACGGCCTCGCTTTATCAAGAGAGCTATTTTCGTGCAAAAATGCATATCACTGACGTATATTATAGAAGGGGTGATTTGTGTCCGCATGTCATGAATGCTAGAGAGGGCGAGCAATATCTATGGGTCGTCGTCAGAAAGCAAAGCGTTACGCCTTTTATAATGAGATGACCGAGCCGTTTTTGCCCACTATTACGGCTCCCATACCGCGTTACCAGCTCCCCGGCAAGGGGCGCGCGCGCCGCTCACGAAGCGCTATCGGCGCGTTCTTCGCCGCCATCATCACATTCATCAGTACCCTGCTGGCGCTTGCTCTTGTGCTGCTGCTCCTGTTGCTCTTCGCGCGTTTCATTATGAATTGCGCCCATCTCACCTTCGGCCAGTACTCCTACTGGATCACGCGCCTCAGCACGCCTCTGGTCGCGCCCTTTGCTCGCTACCTGCCCACCCTCCCATTCGCGCGTTACAGCATCGACCTTCCCACGCTGGTTGCTATGCTGGCCTATTTGATCGGCGTGTTGCTGGTGCGGGGGATATTGAAGCGGCTGGCAGGAAAGTAATCACTTGCGCTCCTATCTTCCAAGAGGTACACGATATTGCTATCAATCCTCAACCTCGACCTCCCCTGGCAGCCACGTATGAGCCACTAAAAACCCGTTTTCAAAACGATGCATAATATCGTCTTTCCCGATTGTCAATTTGCCCTCCTCTGCCAGGCGTCGCGCAATCTCCCATGCCTCCTGCTCGGACGCAGCGTAAATGGGTTGACCCTCGGAACCTTTGCCTAAACGGGGTGTATATACCTGATGTTCATGAAAATACAGGTATTTTTTCATATGCCGACCTCAAAGATAGAGGTGTGAAGAATAGAACTGGGAAGCGGCGTACTCAACGCAATGGTCAGTTTGAGACGAACATTCATCGCCTCGTCGGGCTTGACCGGCCAGCCCATGTCCATACGCTCGATGATGGCTCGCGCTACTCCCGTCATCCGCGCAATATCCTCTAACGACAAATCATAGCGTCTTCGCAATTCTCGCAGCGTCATGCTCAAGTTCTCCCTTCCCATGCCGATAAAAACAAGTAATTACTATATAGCAATTACTATACAATATGTACCTGAGTGTTGTCAAGTAAAACTGCCTGCTACAATCACGCAAAAAGGACATGGTATGGCAAAGCTCCGAGTGAAGGAAATTGCACAGGAAAAAGGGATAAGCAGGGGCAAGCTATCCCGGCTTGCTGATGTGGACCCTACTACAATGAAGCGTGTCTACGATGATCCTCATTATAGCCCCACACTTATTACACTTGAGAAGCTGGCAAGGGCGCTTGGGGTGAAGATAGGCGACCTGATCGACGATGAAGCCTCTTCTTAAAACAGATGTTACATTCATAATGAAAGGGCCTTCCTATGGAGACCCCGGTTATCTGGAAACGACCGGACCTGCGCTATCCTACTCCCTTTGATACCATCTTCTTCGACATTGACGGCGTCCTTATCAGGACGATTGACTCCTTCCATGCGACCGATATTGCGACGGCGGAATATGTGGCGGGCGTCATACACGGGCTGGACTGGGGGCAGCGCGAAGAGAAACACCTGCTGACGCACGACGATGTGATCGCTTTCAAACAGGCGGGTGGCTACAATAACGACTGGGACATGTGTTATTTGCTGGCGACGCTCTGCACGGCTCGCCTGCGCGAATGGAAAGGTACGCCCCTGGCGACGCGCAGCATCGAGGAATGGGCCGCGCTCTCGCGTCAGGCCAATGTGGCGGGTCACGGCGGCATCGAGTGGGTGCGCGAAGTCATGCCAGCCAGCGCGCAGCTTGACTATGGCGTGATCGGCGACATCTACCACGAATTTTACTGGGGCGCGACGGAACTGAGACAACGCCTGGGGCGCGAGCCGCGTTACCTGCCCGACTTCCCCGGCTACGTACATAACGAGACGATGAACTTCCCGCCCGGTTTCTTCAAACGCCTGCACTCGGCAGGTATGCGCAACCTGGGCATCATCACCGGGCGCACCGGCCCGGAGGTAGACATCGCGCTGGAGATGATGGCCGCGCACGTCGGCGAAAACTGGTGGGACGTAGTAATCTCGGCAGATGAGGCCCCCAAGCCCGACCCGCGCGCCCTGCAACTGGCTATCGAGGGCATCCCCGGCGGCGTCGGCGGTGGCCTCTACATAGGCGATACCGGAGACGACCTCGACACCGTACATAACTATCGCGGCATCAAACGCCCCGATGATCCTGAAATCCTGATGGCGATGCTGGTCTACGAACACGAAATTGAGCTATACCAGCAGCGCGGCGCGGATTTCATCGTGGCATCCGTGACGGATGTAATGGGCTGTTTGCCGGATGGACTTGTGGTATAGTTGGGCTTGTAAAAGTGAAGATTATCAGGAGGTGACTTTTGGAAGAGCAACCAGATTCTACGCCATTTTTTCCTGATGCACTGCAACACGAGATAACTATCTCTTCTCGTTCTATCCAGAAAGCCCTTGATCTTGCCGGTAGTTGGAGTGATCTGGATTGGGATGTAGTCGAGCGAGAGCTTTATCGCATTCGTCATGAAACAGGTAAGCCTGTATCGTGGGATTTTTTAGAATCTATGATAGAGACGCTTGATGTCATGAATGATGTGGAGCTAATGGCAGCAATTCGACAGGGTATTCAGGATATGGCTGAGGGCAGGTTTCATCGCTGGGAGGATGTGAAGCGGGAACTTGACCTAGAATAAACAAATGAGTGTGTTAACATTCCGATGAATTTTGACGACCGAATGCCTCAATGAAATACCATGTCCGCCCTGGTTCTGTAGGGACAAGGGGTGGTGTGGGGCGGATGCGAGGGCCTTGTGCTTGTCCTCGCCAATTGTAAGATGCTTCGGAGTCCATTCTATTCCGTTGCATCTCATCATTTCTCGACAGAATCGTGTGGCGAGGAGGACAAGCACAAGGCACCCACCCATCCCCGCATCCACCCCTTGTCCCTACAGAACGGAGCCACATTTATTACTGCCCTCCTCGTTCCTGCGCCTCCTCGATCAACCCTACCAGGTATTGCAACTTCTTGATGGTGTGTTGCGCGTTGCGTTTGTTGCGTTCGTAGCCGTCGGGGGCGAGTTGCTGGAACCAGGTGCGAATGTCTTCTTCTGAGGTGTCGTACCATTTGGCGTCGGCTTGCAGGCGCAGGTAGACGCGCATTTGAGGGTCCTGTTTCTTGCGCACAGGGGTTGGCATGAGCAGTTTTCCGGCTGTGTTTCCCGCGCTTTCCTGTTCGTCGGCGGCGATGGCCTCGGCCAGTTCTGAGGCCGGGTGCAGTTCATTATAGAGCGCTTTGATATCGGCGGTGCGGAAGAAAGAGTCGCGGCCCACGCCCCGGTGCGGCTTGATGCGCCCGTCGCGTATCCATTGTTCGAGCGTGACGCGGTCGATACCGAGCATACGTGCTGCTTCGCCCGCGTCCACAAAGGCGAAACTCCCAGGTTTGTTTAGCATGATGTTCCTCTTAATTTAGCGTTGTTGAATGGTGATCCCTAATCCATCGGGATCGCGTAGCACAGCCAGCCTTGCGCCTGAATTTTGTGTCTTTGGTGGCAGAGAAAAGACGACATCGCGCGCTTTCAGAGCTTCGTAGGTTGCCTCAAGATCGTCTACCATAAAGCCAATCTGGGCCTGTCCTGCTGGTGGCAGGGGTTGCTGCGTGTCGGGTTTTTCGTCTCCGCTGCCGACGACGTGCAGGGCGATGGTAGTCGTGCCTGTCACAAATTCTGTCCAACCCGGCGAGGTGAATTTGAGGGTCAACCCCAGCGTATCGCGGTAAAAAGCCAGCGAACGCTGCATATTGCTCACATACACAATCACATAATCAAGCTGCTTAAATTGTATCGACATGGTTAATCTTCTCCTGTATCATTTCGTAAAACATCAGTAGTGTACTGCCGTATTTGCGTTCATCGGTCAGGGTCAGGCGCGTGAGCGGGACGGCGGCCACGCCGGGACGTTCTTTGGGGTGAATCTGCACGATAACCAGCCCGTCTGCGACGAGCAGCGGCGACGTGTCCAGCATGGCGAGGGCGCGCGCGGCCATTTCGTGATACTGTGGCGGGGCCACGTAGATAATATCATATTCGCGCGCTGCGTTGCTTGCGGGCGCGGCGTTGGCCTGCAAAAATTTGAAGGCATCGGTACCGATGGTTTCGGCGCGGTCTCCCAGACCGGTAATTTTCAGGTTTTCGCGCACCAGCTTTAGCACGCTGTAATTCATCTCAATGAAGGTAGCTCGCGCCGCGCCGCGACTCAATGCCTCGATGCCCACGCTGCCGGTTCCCGCGAAAAGATCGAGGAAACGTGCATCTTCAACGCGTGTCGAAAGAATGTCGAAAAGCGCGGTTTTCACGCGGTCGATAATGGGGCGCGTCCCCGTTGTTTTGGGCGCTTTCAACTTGCGCCCCTTGGCCTCACCGGTCACTACGCGCATATATGCCTGTCTTTCTCTATCCGTTCATAACGACCAGGACTGCTCGTACTTCGTCCTCGAAGTAGTCTTCTTTGGCCCAGGAGATCAATGCTTCCACATGATCTTGCTTTAGCTTTTTGTCGGAATTGATGTTCCACAGGCCCTCGATAAGTTGCTGGAACTGGGTATTGCTGATCTGCGAGTCCAGCAGGTTGTGCAGGACGGTCAGACGCCCCGGACTGACTGGCGCGTTGCCGCGAATGTCTTTCAAATCATCTATCTTGATACGCGCCAGGGCGTCCGACATGCTGTTCTCATCTTCGCCCGTATTGTGACCGTTCTGAGCATCTTCCGCTTCTTCGTCCTCTTCATCGAATTTGTAGGCGCGCGGGGTCTCGCGCAGCGTGTTGCCAGGTAGAGGGAAGACGGGAATATTGGCTGGCCCGTCTAAGGCTGGCGCTGGAGCGGGCGCAGGTGACTCAGGCAAAGGCGATTTGGACGACGACGGCGCGGACGAGCGGTTCGGCGCGTTTGTTGGCGGTGTTGGCGTGGGAGGCGGAGATGATGGAGCCGGTCTCACGCTGGCATCGCGCATGGTCGTGGACGACGCGGGAGGAGACGGGCGCGGCGAAGACGGAACGGGTACAGGTGAAGTGGGCGGTCGTGGCTGACCGGCTGTACTTTTGGGCGCGGCCTTTGAGCGTTGCTCCACCAGCGGCTCCAATTGCCTGAGCAGGTCGCGGTAGTTCATATTATTGAGGTTCGGCACCTGTAATAAATCTATCACATCTTTGGGAGAGAGGCTCCAGCGGTCCCGAATGATGCGGATGAACTCGCTCAACTTGATAGCGCCGGAAGCGGGATCGTTCAGGTTATGCGTCGAAGGCAGCTCGGGACCGATAGTAGAACGCGCGGCAATTGGCGCAGCGGCTCCCTGCGCTTTTTCCTGTAGCGAGATGGGCTGTGAAGCATCGCGCATTGTGGCCTGCTGAGGCGGCGCGGACTGCACGGGCTGCCGGTCAGGAGTAGTAGGGCGCGCTTCTGCCGTTTGTGGGGTTGGGGCGGGAGCAGAGCCTGGCCGATTATGGCCTGCGGTCTCCTGCGGCCTGCTGGCCCCGGTTGACGGTTGAGTACGCTGAGATCCGCGTTTCTCGATCTGGCGGTACAATTGCTCTATACTCGCTTCCGCCTCGCGCATCAACTGCTCGCGCTGTTCCGCGCTGGCCCCCACAGGCACAGGAATCTCCATCTCGATGGTATGCGGGCGCCCACCGATGGTGAATTG
>DASTKD010000518.1:0-12271 GCA_035716135.1 Ktedonobacteraceae bacterium | reverse complement strand
GCGTATGCTTTGGCCTCTGAGCGACTGTAGCGCGGGGAAGCATGGACAAGGCTCATCAAGAATCTTCCTTTCGTGCAGAAACAGGCGCAGGCGACGCGGCCTGCATGAGCGCCCAGATTTTCTCCGGCCTGAGCGGCATATCGACAGTGGTGATGCCGAGCGGGGTGAGCGCGTCCAGCACGGCGTTGACAATAGCCGGTGGAGCGCCGATGCAGCCCGATTCACCCGCTCCTTTCGCGCCCAACGGGTTGAAAGGCGAAGGCGTCTCGACAAAATCAGTGGTAAAGTTGGGCAGCATACGCGCGTTTGGTAATGCGTAATCCATCAGCGTGCCACTGAGCAATTGACCCTCAGCGTCGTAGAGCGCTTCTTCGTACAACGCCTGGCCGATGCCCTGCGCCAGTCCACCGTGTATCTGGGCTTCGACGAGGTAGTGATTGAGTATCTGCCCGCAATCATCCACCGCCACGTATTGCACTATCTGCACCTCGCCAGTTTCTCGATCAATCTCGACGATCGCCAGGTGCGTAGCGGAAGAATAGGCCGCGCCCGCCGGGCTAAAATCGCGCCAGGCCGCCAGACCTTCAATGGCAACGCCGTTAGCGGGATTGGGAGGTTCGCGCTCGATGAGATCGGGCTGTTCCTCGACCATGCGCCCAAGCTCGCCCAGGGCGACCGCGCGCGAGGCGACTCCACGCACTTTTACCTGTCCATTCTCCAACACGAGATCGGCGGGCGCGGCTTCCAGCACCTGCGCCGCCAGTTGCAAAGCTTTTGCTTTGACGGCTTGCGCGGCCAGCAGCACAGCAGAGCCGCCGACCTGCGTGACGCGGCTGCCAAAAGTGCCGATGCTATAACCGGGCAGGGTGCTATCGTTCAATTGAACCTCGATGCTAGCGGCTGGCATATTCAGGGCGTTCGCCGCGATTTGCGCGAACGCGGTGAAATGCCCCTGTCCGTTATGCGCGACGCCGCTTTGAATGAGTATGCTGCCATCGCTGCGAATACGCACAGTGGCGGCTTCACGAGGCGCATTTAGCGGAGGAGCCACGCTATCACCCGACAATTCGATAAAGGAAGCCAGGCCAATGCCCGGTAATCTCCCGTTAGAGTGCTGGCGATATTCGCTTTGCTTTGCTCGCCAGCCCGCGTAGTCGGCCAGTTCAAGCGCGCGGTCGAGCGCGGCCTGGTAATTGCTGCTATCGTAGATGATGCCAGTCACAGTTTTATACGGGGTAGCCTGCGGGGGAATGAAATTGCGGCGGCGCACCTCTGCCGGGTCGAGGCCGAGTTTAAGCGCGATGCGATCCATGACGCGCTCAAGAATATAGGCCGCTTCGGGTCGTCCCGCGCCGCGATAGGGGGCGGTGGTGGCTTTGTTGGTGAATACTCCTATTACCTCGCTTTGTACAGCCTGCACCTGGTATGGGCCACACAGCATGGAGGGTACACGTATGGGCATCATCGGAGTCAGGAAAGTAAGAAATGCGCCCAGGTCGCCCAGCGAGCGCACGCGCAGGCCAAGCAACCTGCCATCGTTTTGATAGGCAGCCTCGACGTAGTTGACCTGGCCGCGTCCCTGGGACTGCGATTGCAGGTTTTCGCTGCGCTGCTCGATCCACTTGACGGGTCGCGCGAACTTTACTGCCAGCAGCGCGGCGATGATCTCTTCTCCCAGGAAATTACTCTTTGCGCCAAAAGCCCCGCCAACATCGGCGTTATACACCTTGATGCGTTGCTGATCCATACCCAGAAACGTAGCCAGCGTATCCCTGGCGCGGAAAAGCGCCTGGGAGGATAACCACGCGGTAAGTTCACCACTCGCTGCGTCGTAATCGAACAGGCAGGCGCGCGGTTCAAGCGAACTGGGCGCGAGTCGCTGGTTAAGCAAGCGCAGCGAAATGATGCCGTCGGCGCGCTCGAAAGCGGCGCGAATATCTCCATACTCAGATTGCTGCGTGAACGCGATGTTCGAGCCAATCTCATCGTAGAGCAGTGGCGCACCCGGCTCGATGGCCGCTTCCGGGTCGGCCACCGCAGGCAACACGTCGTAATCAATTTCGACCAGATCGCGCGCGTCCTCTGCGGCTGGCAGGTTTTCGGCTAAAATAACCGCTACGGGGTCGCCGACGTAGTGTACGCGCTGTACGGCCATCGGACGGCGTTCCGGCTTTTGTAGCCCAGGCAAGGGTATGGTGGGAAGCGCGGGCATGTTCTGTACAAGTTCCGCGCCTTCAAAGGCCGCGATAACGCCCGGCAGCGCGCGCGCCGCATCCAGTTGGATGCTGGTAATCACAGCGTGGGCATAGGGGCTGCGCACGAAAACAACATGGAGAGGTGCGGGTCGTCCCGCCGGAGAGCGGAGATCATCTACATAACGCGAACGGCCCGTGATAGGCTCGTAGTCTTCCCTGCGGCGTTCAAATCCGCTCGTCTGGAGATGTTCATGCATGTGGCGTTAATTTCTTCTATGGAATGAATAAATCACATGATGGTTTAATCATCATACCATTCTGTTCTGTTAAAGTCAAGTTTTATATGCGAGATGCGAGACATGTACTTTGATTGCCTTCTCCCAATCAAAGTCGAAAGGTAGTTTCTCATCTAGCCAGGCTTCTAACCATTGCTGAATTGAAGAAGCTTCAATGGCCCATTCAACCAGGAAGTTCCTATGGCTATCCATCCTTAAAATAGGGAGGTCTAGGGAAGAACAATTCAAACATGAATAGATATTGCAACCCCAGTCACAGATTATAAGTACACGTTCAGGCCACAGCGCTGGCTTTTCTTCCTCATCAGTCCAGAACTTGTCAATGTCTTTCTGGGAAAATGATCTCATGCCCAGATAATTCGCTACTAATGAATCGATCAGGGTGGTTGAGGAAGTATGATGATCATTTAAAGGAAGCAGTCCATAACCTGGTCCGAAACCCCCGTTCCCTACTTCGAGATATAGCCTTTTCAGAAATGGAGGCAGTTCAAAACCTAGCTGTTCCTCTGCCTCGGCTAGATCATCTATAGTTGCCAGAGGAGTGACTATTTGACGATGCAGAGTATATCCTCCTATCGAATGGTGGTTCGTCCTAATTGTCTCTTTGAGACGTTCAATCAAAGTGTTTTCTCTCTCCTGCTGCATACTCGTTCCCTTTTTTTCAATTGAAAATCAGAAGCAACCTGTTGATGCCATTGCAAGGACTTTTTAAACTATTCGTGACGACCTTTATCACCACGGTTCCTTCACGTTCACTACGTGTTCACGATCCTTTGGCGTGACGACGAAGCCGACACAGAGGAATGGAATTTCAGGCTCAGGATTGACGGCGCGATGGAGTACGCCGATGGGTTCAGCATAGGCGTCACCAGCCTTGTAGTGGCGGGTGGTATCCTTAAATTCGATGGTGACGCGCCCCTCTAGTACCAGGAAGAAGCCTGCCCCATTATGCAAATGCCAGGAAGTCGCGCCGCCCGGTGCAATTTCCGAGGTGTAGACGCCTACGCGCACGCTGGCGTCTTTGGGAAGTTGCTCATAGAGTTCGTCGAAATGCATCCGGCGCATATGAGCCATGCCTGGCTCAAGTAGGCCGGATAATTGCAAACGCAAGTTTTCAGGTACGTGTATGTCATCAAGGAGCATGGATCGCCTCTTTCACTGCAAATTTATGTTGCGGTTGTTCTACGGTACAACTTTCGTTCATCATACCATCTGGTTACTGCATGTGGTTTCCCGGCTTATCTGTAGTATAGTATGCAAGGGACATTATCGTAGGGAAACGAGTAGATGCATGGAATTGATTATGATGATTGGCTTGCAAGCCTCTGGCAAGAGTACCTTTGCGCGTAGTCGCTTTGGAGCGACGTATCAGTATGTCAGCAGAGACTTGCTGAGAAACAATGGCAACCCGTCTCGCAGGCAAAAGCAGTTGATCGAAGCAGCGTTGCAGCAGGGACTTTCTGTGGTCGTTGATAACACTAATCCAACCATAGAAGTGCGCAAAGAAATTGTCGATCTTGCTCGTCTTTATGACGCTGAGATCACCGGTTACTATTTTGAAGCTCAGCTAAAGCAGTGCCTGGAACGCAACCGCGCCCGCGAGGGAAAAGCCAGGGTGCCAGATGTGGCGATTTTTGCCACGCTCAAAAAGCTCACTCGCCCCTCGTATGCTGAGGGATTTACAAAGCTCTTCTATGTGGAAAATAAAGGCAATCAGAAATTTGAAGTGTACGATTGGAAAGAGGGATTCATCGATGAACAGTAATGTGTAGGTTGAAAGCTTGACTTTAGCTGATCAAGATGGTACGATGATTAAACCAACTGATATTTTGTCTACTTTGCGTGAAGAGTTTTCAGGTTTTCCGGGGAGCATATATGTATACTCCAATCCAGTCGGTCAGGGTGTTTGAGCAGGTGGCGGTGCAAATCGAAAAGCGTATTTTGCAGGGCGAGCTGCGCAGTGGAGATCGACTGCCAACTGAACGCGAGCTGGCGGAACAGTTTCATGTCAGTCGAACGGCGGTGCGCGAAGCCATGAAAATCCTGGCGCAAAAGGGGCTGGTTGATATGCGCCCCGGTAGAGGAACCATCGTGATTGATGGCGCGAACGAGGCTATGCAGGACTCGATTGGCCTGGTGATGAAATTGAAACTGAGGGAAGTTGGCGGCTCGGACAATTTGGTGGAGGTGCGCGGCATTCTGGAGACCGAGATCGCAGCCCTCGCGGCAGCCAGGGCCACGGAAAAAGAGATCGCGGCCATGCGCGAAGCTATTCAGACGATGGACGAAAACCTGACCAATGCCGATGCCTATATTGCTGCCGATAACCGTTTTCACGAAGCGCTGGCGCAGGCAACCCAGAACGCTCTTATTATGATCCTCATCAACTCCATTGTCAATCTGCTGAGCGAACAGCGCAAACAGGTCTTTCAAGTCGAGGGTGGCCCCCAGCGCGGGCAAATTCATCACAAGCGTATTTTAGATAACGTGATACGGCGCGAACCGGAAGCGGCGCGCGCTGCTATGCGTTCGCATCTGCAACAGGTGCGCGAAGATGTCAGTGGTTTTCCCAATTCCAATGAGCTGTAGGGACGCGATTTATCGCGTCCGTCTACCGTATCCGTCTATCGCATCTGTTGCCTTATTTTGTTGGAGGGAGTCATGGCTAATCTTGGATTCGTCGGGCTGGGAGCCATGGGCGGTCGCGTGACGAAGCGATTGCTTGATGCCGGTCATACGGTGACTGGCTATAATCGTACAAAGGCGCGGGCGCAATGGCTTTTGGATGCTGGAATGCACCGGGGCGCATCGCCGCGAGCGGTAGCGGAGGCTGCGGACGTGGTTTTCACGATGGTCACGAACACTGCCGCTCTGCACGAAGTATTTAATGGCCCCGATGGCATTCTGGCTGGCCTGAGCAAAGGCAAAATATACGTTGATATGAGTACCGTCAGTCCGGCAGCCTCGCGTCACCTCGCGGCTCAGGTGGCCGAAAAAGGCGCGCATATGCTCGATTCGCCCGTTTCGGGTAGCGTTATCACACTTGAACAGGGCAATCTCTCCCTGATGGTGGGCGGCGACGAGGCGATTGTTGAGCAGGTCAAGCCGATTTTGCTCGATATTGGCCCGAAGGTGAACTACGTCGGCAAGAATGGTCAGGCCGTGCTGATGAAAATTGCCGTCAACCTCAACCTGCAAACGCAATTCGTGAGCTTTTGCGAAGGGCTGCTGCTGGCGATCAAAGGCGGCGTGCCGGTAGAGACCGCGCTTGAAGTCATGCTTAATAGCGTGATTGCCTCGCCTTCGCTCAAGTATCGTACCCCATTTATCCTGGATATGCCAGAAGAAGCCTGGTTCAACGTGAATATGATGCAGAAAGATATGCTGCTGGCCGAGGAACTGGGTAGAGAACTCAATGTTGCGCTGCCGAGCGTCGCTATCAGCAATCAACTGCTCACTTCGGCGCGCGCGATGGGGCTGTCAAAGCATGATTTCGCCATTGTCTATAAGGTTCTGGCCCGCATGTCCGGCGTGGACATGTAAAACCCTGGAGAAACAGATGTCACAAACCGAGTCACCCAAAACTCTCGATGCTGGTAAGGATGTGGAGCAAGCTCAGTGGCTGAAGATGTACGAGCAGATGCTGACCATCCGCCATTTCGAGGAGCATGTCAACCAGCTTTATATGACTGCCAGAATGCCCGGCCTGGCCCACCTGTATAGCGGAGAAGAAGCTATCGCGGTGGGCGTATGCTCGGCATTGAGGCGCGA
This sequence comes from Ktedonobacteraceae bacterium, assembly GCA_035716135.1. Lineage (GTDB taxonomy): Bacteria > Chloroflexota > Ktedonobacteria > Ktedonobacterales > Ktedonobacteraceae > CF-113. The sequence goes on along the minus strand of DASTKD010000518.1, from coordinate 6,009 downwards.
TGATTACATTACCAGCACGCATCGCGGTCATGGGCATTGCCTGGCAAAGGGAGCGGCGGTTGATCGCATGTTTGCTGAACTGCTGGGTAAAGAGGCTGGCTACTGTAAAGGCAAGGGTGGCTCTATGCATATCGCCGACCAGGATACTGGCAATCTGGGCGCGAATGCCATTGTGGGCGGCGGCGCGGGCATCGCTACCGGAGCCGCCATGTCGATCAAGATGCGCGGCAGCGACCAGGTGGCCGTGTGCTTCTTTGGCGATGGCGCGCTCGGCCAGGGGGTACTGTACGAAGTCATGAATATGGCGGCGTTGTGGAAATTCCCCATCGTTTACGTGTGCGAGAACAACCTGTACAACGAATATACCCATTACACCGAGACGACAGCAGGCAATTTGAGCGAGCGAGCTACCGCTTTTGGCGTCCCGTGCGAAACGGTGGATGGTCAGGATATTCGCGCGGTCTATGACGCGGCGCAGCGCCTGGTCGCGCGCGCGCGGCGGGGCGAAGGACCGGCCTTCATGCTGTGCGACACTTATCGCTATTACGGCCATCACGTCGGCGACATCCAGCGGGCCTACTATCGTTCAAAAGAGGAAGAGGAACACTGGAAGGCGCAGCGCGACCCCATCAAACTGCTGGCAAACTGGCTGGTTGAGCAGGGTATAGCTGACGACGAGACATTTGAGCGAATCGAGCAAAAGGTGCGAGCCGAAGTCGAGGCGGGTGAGCAATTCGCGCTCAACGCACCATTCCCAAACCCCGATGAAGTGGAGCAAGATGTCTATGCTTAGTAGCAGCGCAGTAGATCAAAACACGAATGCAGGCGTGCGAGAAGTTACGCTCGGCCAGGCCATCCGCGAAGCCCTGGCCGAAGAGATGCGGCGCGACCCGCGCGTCTTTATCATGGGCGAAGATGTGGCCGAGGCCGGCACCGCCTTCAAAGTGCTTTCGGGGCTGGTTGAGGAGTTCGGCACGTCGCGCGTCATCGATACACCTATTTCTGAAGCGGGCATTACTGGCCTGGGTGTTGGTGGAGCGATGACTGGTATGCGCCCCATTGTCGATATTATGTTTGGCGATTTCATCGGCCTGGCAATGGACCAGATCGTGAACCAGGCGGCCAAAGTCCACTATATGTCCGGGGGCAAGCTCAAAGTGCCTCTGGTGGTGCGCACCACGATGGGAGCCACGCGCCGCACCGCCGCGCAGCATAGCCAGAGCCTGCAAGCCTGGGTCAGTCATGTTCCTGGCCTGAAAGTTGTGCTGCCCTCGACCCCTTACGACGCGAAAGGGCTGCTGAAAACGGCCATCCGCGACGATAACCCGGTTATTTTCTTTGAAGACAAAATGATGTACCAGTTGAAGGGTCTCGTACCCGACGCCGATTATACCATCCCCTTTGGCGTGGCCGACATTAAACGGCCCGGCCTCGATGTTACCATTGTGGCGACCAGCAGCATGGTACAGATCGCGCTGGCGGCGGCTGAATTGTTGGAGAAGCTCAATATCAGCGTGGAAATCGTAGACCCGCGCACCACTTTCCCACTCGATAAGGACACGCTGATCGCCTCCGCGAAGAAGACCAGCCGCGCTATTGTGATGGATGAGGGCTACGAACGCTATGGTGTGACTGCGGAACTGGCCGCCGTCATCGCGGAAGGCGCATTTTACTACCTGGATGCCCCGGTCAAACGCCTGGGCGCGATGGACGTACCGGTACCATTCTCGCCGGTGCTGGAAGACCTGACAGTACCTACCGCCGCCTCGGTCGTCGAGGTAGCCAAAACATTATGCGGACGTGTCTAGAGGCGCGATGAATCGCGTCCCTACAGAGATAACGAAGGAGAACAGTCATGGCGGTCAGAACGTATGGCTTGAATGGCGTGGATTGGGAAGAACGGGTCAATTTTGAACGCTTGCGCAACGAGCGGCTGGCGCGCATCAAGAGATTGCTCAAAGAGTCGGAGATGGGGGCGATGCTCTGCTTCGATATGAACAATATTCGCTACATCACAGCCACGCATATCGGGACGTGGGCGATGGATAAGCTGACCCGTTTCTCATTGCTGGCGCGTGATGATGAGCCGATTCTGTGGGATTTTGGTTCGGCGGCGCGTCACCACCAGATTTATTGCCCCTGGCTCGGCGAGCGCTCGCGCGCGGGTATTTCTACGCAACGCGGCGCGATGTTGCCGGAGTCCGGGCGGGCCGAGGATGTGGCGCGTAAAATTCGCATTGAGCTGGAGGAGCGCGGGCTGCTCAATGAGCCTCTTGGCGTAGATATAGTCGAGCTACCTGTGCTTTTCGCTTTGCAAGCTGAGGGCATCAAAGTCGTCGATGGTCAGCAGTTGATGCAGCAGGCGCGTCTTATCAAGACGCAGGACGAGATTACCTTACTGGCGACTGCCTGTATGATGGTGGACGCGGCATATGATGAGCTATACCGCGCCATGAAGCCAGGGATGCGCGAAAATGAGTGCGTGGGCCTGGTCAGCAAAGTGCTGTACGATCTGGGTTCGGAGCATGTCGAGGGCGTCAATGCCATTTCCGGCGAGCGTTGCAGCCCCCATCCGCATGTCTACACCGATCGCGCCTTGCGACCAGGCGACCCCGCCTATTTCGACATCCTGCATAGTTATAATGGCTATCGCACCTGCTACTACCGCACCTTTGCCATTGGCAGTGCGTCGCAGGCGCAGGTAGACGCCTACAAAAAATGCCGTGACATCCTGGATACGGCCATTAACGCTATCAAGCCGGGCGTGACCACCGGCGAGATCGTCAAATTGTGGCCTAAAGCGCAAGAGTTTGGCTTCCCGAACGAGGAAGCCGCCTTCGCGCTGCAATACGGACACGGCGTGGGGCTTTCCATCTGGGAGAAGCCCATCTTTAGCCGCCTGGTTTCGCTCGACCATCCCGAAGTGATTAAAGAGGGTATGGTGTTCGCGCTTGAGACCTTCTGGCCCGCCTCGGATGGCTGGTCGGCGGCGCGCATCGAGGAACAGTTGATTGTGACGAAGGACGGTTGCGAGGTGATTACACGCTTCCCGGCAGAGCAATTGCTGGTAGCAGGCGCGCGCTACTATACCGCTACCGGCCCGCTGCCGACCACGCGCGAGACACAATCAAACCTCAACGTGCAGCTCAATGGTAATCGTCCTGCCGGTGCTACGGCGGGTACAAATGATGCGCGGCGCGCGTAGAACGTTGCGTTCCACGTATCGCCTGACCGTATATTTTTAGAGGAGATCAACGATGGCTACTGATGTCATCCTCCCGGCATTGGGGATGTCACAAGACACCGGCAAGATCGTCCAGTGGCTCAAGGCTGAGGGGCAGCATGTGACAAAAGGGGAGCCGCTAGTGGAAATTGAGACCGATAAGGCAACGGTCGAGATCGAAGCGCCCGCCGATGGTGTGCTGGCGCGCGTATCGGCGGCCGCCGGTGAGGATATTCCCGTCGGACAGGTGATTGCTGCTATTCTTGCTCCTGGGGAAATAGACAGGCAGGCAGATACGGGGGCGGACGCGATCAATCGCGTCCCTACAATGGGGGTTAGCCCGTTGGCTTCGCGTATCGCCGCCGAGCATAACGTGGATTTGAGCCAGATTAAATCGTCTGGCAAGCGTATTCAAAAAGACGACGTGTTATCATATCTTGAAAACCGGGGAAACACGAACACAAATGTAGGGACGCGATTGATCGCGTCCGCCCCTATCGCATCCGCACCCAACGCGGGTACGCCTGATGCGTCCGCACCCGACGCATCCGCAACGGCGCGATTGACAATGGCGTCTCCTAAAGCGCGGCGATTGGCTTTTGAGCAAGGGAAGGACCTTGCGACGATCAAGGGCAGTGGGCCAGAGGGAGCAGTACTGGCTGCCGATGTGCTGGCTGCGGCAACGCAGGCTCCGCTTATGCCTGTAGCGTTGGCTGAGGATGTTCTTGTTGCGATACCTGCGGCTATGGCTAACGGGGCTACTGAGAGCGATGTGGCCGTCAGCACTATCTGGCGTATTATGGCCGAACGCACGACCCAGGGATGGACGAGTACCCCGCACTTTTATCTTATGCGCGAGGTCAACGCGAGCCGCTTGATAAGCTGGCGCGCGCAGGTCTTGAAGCGCTCCGCCGAAAAAGTCACCTTTACGGATTTGCTGGTGAAAATCGTGGCGGCGGCTTTGCAGATGCATCCGCGTGTCAACGCTTCATGGCACGAGGGGAAAATCACCTTGAAGCAAGCGGTGAATGTGGGATTGGCGGTGGCTGTCGAGGAGGGTCTGGTGGTTCCGGTTATCTCGCGGGCGGATACGCTTGGCCTGAGCGATATTGCCCGGCAGCGCATGGAGCTGGTGGCGAAAGCGCAGGCAGGCAAACTGCGACCGCAAGACATCAGCGATGGCACGTTCACGATTAGCAACCTGGGTATGTACAATGTTGACGCTTTCAGCGCTATCATCAACGCGCCACAGGCTGCTATCCTGGCGGTGGGTCGCATCGCTGAACGAGTAGTGCCTGTCAATGGTCAACCGGCGGTACAGCCTATGATGGTACTGACGCTCTCTTGCGATCATCGCGCGGTCGATGGCGCGCGGGGAGCGCAATTCCTGGACACCATAGCAACCTTCATAGAGGAGCCACTGGGACTTTTGGCATAGGTCAAAGTAAAAGGGGTGATTGTATCACTGGTTGAAACGTAGAATGGTGGGTGAGCAATAAATTAGCGTTGTTTCCGGTAAAACGCGAAGAACGGTACAACACGTTTGCTCCAGCATCACATATTCGCGGTGTGAAGGAACCAGAGATAACCACTGTGGTTATTTCTTAGTAAACAAGGAGGACAACTGTGAAAGGACTTGACGCCTTTTGGCAGAAGCCAGTCCTGAAAAGCGTTGGCATTGTGATCGCCGCGCTCTTCGTACTCAGCGCCTGTGGCGGAGGTACCGGTGCTACTGGCACGACCCCCACAAGCCAGCCTACAACGCCTATCAAGATAGGTGTGTCATTATCGCTTTCCGGTGACTTCTCTGCTGACGGCAAAGCCTTCCAGCAGGGATATAACCTGTGGGCTGATACCGTCAACAAAAATGGCGGTCTACTTGGCCGTCAGATCAAACTGGATATCCTTTCTGATGCCAGTAGCACGACGCAGGTCGTCACGAACTACCAGACACTCATCAATGTTAACCATGACGACCTGGTTCTTGGACCATACTCGACGTTGCTGACGAAACCGGCGTCGGTGGTTGCCGCTCGCTACAACTATGCGTTTATTGAGGGCGCTGGCGGTGGCCCATCCGTCTTTACGCAGGGTCTGCACAACCTTTTTGATGTGTCGCCGCCTATCGAATTCCAGATGGACAGCTTTACGCAATATATCCTGTCGTTGCCAGCAGGGCAGCGGCCTACAACTGCGGCCTATGCGACCGAGGATGATCCATTTACCCAGCCAATGATAGACCGGGCGAAATCGCTGCTGGAAGCTGGTGGCATCAAAACGGCATCGTATCAAGTCTATCCGGCAGAGACCACCGACTTCACTCCCATTGCGCAAAGGGTCATCGCTTCTAAGGCTCAGGTTGTAGTGTTAGGGTCTATGTTGCCCGATATTATCTCCTATGTCCAGGCTTTCAGGCAACAGCATTTCAATCCGCAGGCTATAGTTGCGGCTGCCGGGCCAGACCAGGGTTCCGCATTTACAGGTCCTATTGGAGGTGCCAACGTCGCTGAGGGAATCATGTACCCCAATGGTTGGTATCCCCAGCTTACCACGTATCAGAATTCACAGATGGTGCAAGACTTCATCGCTGCAAACGGAGGCACCGCCACTGATATAAGCGCCGATGTGGCAGAAGCGTATTCTGTCGGGCAAGTTCTGTATCAGGCAGCGAACAAGATTCACAGCATCGATAACACCAAACTTATCGCTGAACTGCACTCGGGCGACACTTTCAAGAGTGTCCAGGGAGATGTGAAGTTCAATGATAAAGGCGAAAACATCGATGG
>DASTKD010000517.1:0-3248 GCA_035716135.1 Ktedonobacteraceae bacterium | reverse complement strand
CTTTCGCACCACTAATGGCTGAGCGTGGCCGCGATGTACCGGTGCAGGACGTTTTTGGCAAAGCTGGCCTGCGCGGGAGAAACGATGATGGAAGCTGGATTGACCCGCGTATCCCACCCAAAAAACTCGCCTTCATCGATGATCCGTTCGATGGCTGGGGTCTGCGCCCGCATGCCTTTGAGGGCGGAGATACCACCGCCAATAAGACGAACGCGGTTGACCGTGTGCGCGAGTCCGACAAATACACAGGCCAAAAAGGTGTGAAAGTCATTCTGGTGCCGCCCCTGTTGCCAGAAGTGACGGTCATTCGCGCGCAGCGTGTCGCTCAAGATGGTACTGTGCGCATGGAAGGCATCAACGGGCCTGACGCGGAACAGGCTATGTGCGCGAAAGTCCTGATCGTCGAGTGCGAGCAGATCGTGCCATCCGACGAACTGCGCGCCGCCCCCGAATTGAATCACCTCCCCTCTCACCAGACCACTGTGATTGTGGAGCAGCCCTACGGCGGCTATCCCTCGGCAGTGCCGAACTACTACGACTATGACTGGGACTGGTGGGTTAGCTACGGTCGCCTCAACCGCAAGAGCAAAGAAGAGGTCAGGGACTGGTGGACCAAACACGTCGTCGAAACCGAAGACGACTGGGATTACTTGCAGCGAATCGTAGGAATGAAGCGCCTGTTTGAACTACGCGCCACGCCCGGATACGGCTATCGCGCTGACCTCAAGCGGCCCATGTAGTAAAGAAGCTAGAACGGAGCGTACAATGGAACAAATTTCTGACGAAGCCTACGATGCTTATCTTAAAGAGCGAGGGCTAACACGCACCCAGTACACCTCGATGGAACTACTGGCGGTGGCTGCCGCGCGCGAGGTGCCTGATGGCGCATTTGTCTTTGCCGGCACGGGACTGCCGCTCTTAGCTTCGATGCTGGCCCAGTTCACCGTCGCGCCTCATATGACCCTGATTATGGAAGCAGGCATTGTCGGCCCGCGCGTCGAACACCTGCCCATCTCGGTTTCGGACCCGCGCGGTTGCCTGCACTCCAGCATGGTCTCCAACATGGCCGACACCTTCGGCACCACCGCTATGCGTGGCTACTGTACGGTTGGGATGCTGGGCGGCGCTGAATGCGACATGTACGGCAACCTCAATTCAACCATCATCGGCGGCTACTGGCCCGGCGGCGTCTCCGACACCGGACACGGCCCGCAAGTGCGCTTTGCCGGCAGCGGCGGCGCGAACAACATCGCCTCTTTCGCCGACAAGATTCTGGTAACGATGGTGCAGGAAGCGCGCCGTTTCCCGGAGCGCGTCGAGTACCTCACCAGCGTTGCAGGCGCGCGCGGCCCGCGTGAAAAAGGCGAATCGCGCTGGGACTACGGCCTGGTACGTGGCGGCGAAATGGTCATGATTAGCGACCTGTGCATCATGCGCAGCAACCATGAAACCGGCCTGCTCGAACTCGACTGCGTCTTCCCCGGCGTCAGCGTCGCGGATGTCGTCAACAATACCGGCTGGAAACTTGATACCAGCCGTTCCAAAGAGTTCACGCCTCCCACCGAAGAGGAGCTGAAGGCCGTGCGTATGCTGGTTGACCCCAGCCGCATCTACCTGGGCCGCAAGAGCAAACGCGAAGCAGCAGCTCAGCAGAAGTAGATTCGTACCACAAAAGAAGTCTCAGAATGGCCTTGCGGCCATTCTGAGACTTCTTTTGTGGTACGATGAAGACGAAATTCGCCAGTTTTAGAAAGGCATCACATGAAACTTCGTTTTGGCATTAAAACCGCTCAGCAGTACACCACGTATGACGATATACTCCGCGTCTGGCTTGAGGCGGATAGCGTTCCGATCATCGAACATGCCTGGGCTTTCGACCACTTTATTCCACTGGGACCCGATCCAACAGGCCCCCAACTCGAAGGCTGGACGCTGCTGGGAGCATTGGCAGCGCGAACTGAACGCCTGCGCGTCGGGCTGATGGTGACGGGCAATACGTATCGCCATCCGGCTGTGCTGGCAAAGATAGGAGCCACCGTAGATAATATCTCTCATGGCCGTTTAGACTTAGGCATTGGAGCCGGATGGAACGAGCTTGAAAGCAACATGTACGGCATTCCGCTCTATACGCCTGGCGAACGCATCCGCCGTCTGGGCGAAGCGTGCGAGGTGATTAAGCGCATGTGGACGGAAACCGTCGCCAACTTCGACGGCAAGTATTACCAGTTGAAAGACGCGCGTTGCGAGCCGAAGCCCGTACAAAAGCCCTACCCTCCCTTTGTCATTGGTGGCAGTGGCGAGCAATTGACGCTGCGCGTCGTGGCCCAATACGCCAACGTCTGGAATTTTGTGGGCGGCTCGGTTGACACATTCCTCCACAAAGTTGAAGTACTCGCGGGACATTGCGCGGCTATCGGGCGCGACCCCTCTACCATTGAGCGATCTATCCAGACCGTCGTCAACTACAACAATCCGGCGGAAACGCTCAATGAGATAAAGCCCTATATCGAAGCTGGCGCGACCCACATCGTCTTGAATTTAAGACCACCCTACCCCGAAGGCATCGTCCACCACATCGGTGAAGAGATCGCGGAGCGGTTGAAAGCGGAATTTGAATAACTTTTCAACCACTGGTCCTATCATCCTGAGCGAAGCGAAGGATCTCCGCGTTGGACATCGATGTCGGGCGAGAGAGATCCTTCGCTGCGCTCAGGATGACAGGATGTAGCGTTTAAGAAAGTGCAAGTATGACTTCATTAGAAATTTTCCCAGGCATAACCTCCGACCCAGAAATTCTCAGAGGAGAAGCTGTGATTACAGGTACACGGATACCTGTCTCACTCATCCTCAGTCACCTTGCGGGTGGTATGAGCATAGACGAAATCGCCTACGAATATGATCTCATCAAAGAGCATATCTACTTCGCGTTAGCTTATGCTGCCAAACGAATCGAAGAGGAAACTATTATTCATCCATAAACACCCCCCGGTATTCCCATCCACTGTAATCACTTGCCTGTCTTGAATGCGACTTATCCTTGACCTAGATTCAGACGCTTGCCGGGAAAACGCGCTGCATGGTCTGGGACACCGGGCGCTTGTCTACCCTGTGGAAGCGCGGGCAATAATCGATGCATGGCTCGCTCGCCATCAAGAGGTGACGAGTGACTTGAAAGCATATGCGCTTGCCGCGCGAAGAGGACGGGTTTTGTGAGAACTAGATAGCATTATCTAAAATCATTACATGCA
>DASTKD010000516.1:0-7216 GCA_035716135.1 Ktedonobacteraceae bacterium | reverse complement strand
CACGACGAAAGTTTCAATCCCACAATCGGGCTTAGACCTCTTCTGACGTGCATTTGTCAACATGTGCATAAGTTATGTTGATGTTTCAATCCCACAATCGGGCTTAGACCTCTTCTGACAGCGTACTCGTAGTATAGCATGGGAGGCGGTGGGAATCCAGTATTTGCGAGAGGGTATTACTTTTTGCTGTCGGAGGGCTTAGTATGAGATGCAAAATTTCACCTCTAGTTATTTCATGGGGCTTCTCAGGCTCTTTCACGCGATTGCGAGAGGCTATGCTCAATGATGGTGGCGCTCTACCCTCTCGCAACTCCCTGCATTTTTTAGATGATGAATACGATGTCTTCGGTGGGTAGTTCGCCTCCCACCGTCTCTACTTTCTCTACGCAATTTGCGCAGAGGGGGTAGAAGCGGACGCTGTCCTGTGGGTCTCCTAAATGTTTCGCCAGCTTCGCTTTGAGCAAGATGAACTCTTTCTTTGAGAGGAAACACTCGAAGAGCGAATATTGGGTCCATTTGCCAAAGCCTGAGAGGATTTTATGGATTTTTGTGCGTCTTCTATCCTCGGAAATGTCGTAGGCGATGATGTAGCACATGGTCTGGGCGGACGAGATCGCTTTTGTTGTCATAGAGCCGTTCTTTCTATCTACTGGTGAATGCCGGGTATTCAGCAATTTCGCCCGTCAGGTATTTGGCGATGAGCCGCGCCTGCAATTCGAGACAGCGCCGGTATTTCACTTTGTAGCCAAAGATTGGATGCGTGATCTCCTCGTTCAGCCGCTCCTCAAAGCGCGTGAGGAAGAGCTTGCGGGGTTCTTTCTTCAGGCGATAGGCTCCCAGTTCGACGATAAAATCGTTGGGAGTCAGCATCCGGTTGTTTAGGACGGTCAGCACGACCGAGTCGGTGATGAGCGGCCTGAACTCTTCCATCAGGTCGAGCGCCAGCGCGGGACGGCCATACGTCGAACTATGCAGGTAGCCGACGTATTGATCGAACCCGGCAATCTGAAGCGCGCTTCCCGCCTGGCTCGTCAGCAGCGTATAACCATAACTGAGCAGCGCGTTTACCGCGTCGGTCGGCGGTCGTCTGACTCTGCCGGCAAACGCCCAGAGTTCTTTGTCGGCGAGCAGTTTGCCAAAGCAGCGAAAGTAGGCCGCGCTGCCCGACCCTTCTAAGCCCAGAATCGTCTCGAGCGGAGTGCCGCTAATACCGGCATCCCCGCTTGCCAGCGCTTGCACCCTGTCTACCTGGATATCCAGGGCGATCAATTGCCGGATCAGGTTGCCCATATGCTCTATCTCTTGCATGAGCGCGGTATCGGGCTGGCGGCGATTGTACCGTTGCAACATGGTGCGCTGGTTGGTCAGTTTGCCGATCACGAAGCGCCGCGCCAGTTCGCAGCGCTTATTCAGGTCATTATGCGCCCGGTGTTGCGCCAGGCGCAGCAGCGAGTTTTTCGAGAGCGGCGGCGAGAGTTTCCCCTTGAACTGCCCGTAATAATTCAAGAAGTGAATCTCAATCTGCTTCTCCATCAGTAGCGCGATCGCGGAGGTAGTCATGGTGATCTCACCCATGACGACCACATCGTCCACTTTATGCAGTGGAATGCGCTTCTTGCAGGCGGGAGAGACGATGGTACCTCCCTCGCCTTTCCTCTCAGGGATCTGTACGAGCAGGCAATCTTCACTATCGCGGCGCACCAGCGCGTATTCTTCAGTCAGGTAGAGTGTTGGCAAGGGAACCTTCCTTTCTGCCCATCAGCAACTTTACTTCTTCGGGTAAGCATAATGGCGCCAGGCTACAATCACGGCAACGCACCGCCATTTTTCCTTCGAGCGGCGCTGGCGGTGTGCTGAGCAGGGCAAGCTCGAGTGCTTTCTCAATGGAGGCCAGCGTTTTGGCGCGTAGTTCCGGCGTGAAATCAACCTGAATGCGTTTGCGCGAGCCGAAGTAGAAGATATATCCATAAGGAAGAGGCGGCTTCCCTGGCTGGCGTTCTTCCAGACACAGCGCCTGGGCGCAGAGTTGAATGTGATCGTTGAACCAGCGACCCTGCCGCCCATGTTTATACTCCACCGGAACAAAGACCCCGTCGTGTTCTTCGATGACATCGGCAAATCCCGACAGGCGGAGTTTCTCGCTGTACAGGTACAGGCGATTGATCTGAGCCACGCCATCCTCGCCGGTATGTTTACCTGGCTCATCGGCTCGCTCATGCAGCAGCGTGCCACCAAGCACGAAGTCGTTCACCAGCATATCGCCCTGCACAAATTCGTAGTGAAAGCGGCGCGGGCAGTATTCCAGCGCATTCAAATAAGAGATGGGGATCGTTTCAGGCAATTCCTGATCGCTCATATGCTATTCTCCCGTCGTCTCTTCCGCGTTACCGGCGCTGGCCGTCTTCACGCTCGTAAGATTGATGCATCTGGTCTGGCCCATGCCCATCGAAGTCTTATAGCCGACGCCACTAAAGAGCGCGAAATGCGCCAGTGGCGTCAGCCAGCGCGCCTCGCGGCTGGCCTGCGCCCTCTTCAATTCGTAGCTAATCGTACCCTGAAAGCCCGGTTGCGCGAATTTGTTCGATGGCAGGTAGCGCGTCTCCAGTCTGTAGCGAGCGACGATCAGCGATTCGGCGCACCAGATGACAAAATCGCGCGGGTTCAGCTCATGAGCCGTCAAACGCAGATGCGCTGGCGCGAACACCTCCCACTGTCTGGCCAGGCTTTCAAAAACGTGGGCGGGTTCAGGCAGCAGGTTCATTACCTTGCCCCAACTCTTCTGTCCCATGCTGAAGGCCGTTGGTGTCGCAAATTCAAACGCATATTCTCGCTGGACAGCAGTATGCGTACTCAAATCGGCGAAAGACGAGTAGGCCGCCCACGAGTTTGCGGCGGTATCCGGTTCGGGCGAGCCGATCAAGCGGCTTACCTCAAAACGGGCTTCACCCAGGCGAATAATGAAGGTGCGCGGCTTCGTAATCAGATGTTGGAACAGCACGCCGAAAATAGCGGTGTCCAGGATGGTGATGCGCAGCCAGTAAACCTGCCCCGGCGATACCTGTACCTGCCGGTTTCTTGTCATCGCCTCTTCCAGTTGCGCGGCGGTCAGGTGATTGAAGCCCTGCAATAGCCCGACCGTAAACGGGCGGCGCTGGTTCGGCTGGTGCAATTGCTCCGCCAGGGCCTCATCGTTCTGGCGCACAATGTCCAGGAAAGCGGCGTGCGCCTCTCTACCCGCGCCGGGCGAAACCCATCCCACCTCAATTGGATGCAGCCGCAGCAGGATCGAGAAGAGTTCGCCCCGTGCAGGAGCAGCCATTCCGGTCTGAAGCGACGCATAGGTCACCTCTTGCATGATGTATTCCCTTTCGCGTGAGAAAGTTGATCTTTACACTTCCATCTGCTAAAAAATCATCGGGCATTCGTCTTCGCTTTGTGCCTTGCGCCTGTCTCTGACGATGTCTTTGTACGGTATTTCGCCCCACACGAGAAGAGCCATCGTACCCAGCACCACCACGTAATCGTGGCTGCTGCCATCGCCAAACGTGACTTGCAGGTCATAAGGAATAAACTGGGCCAGTTTCTGAAGCCCCCAGAGCGTCGTCGCGGTACGGCTCTCTTTAGCGGCTACAAAGGCCGGGATGTAGCGTTCGCTGAACATCGTGCGTACACGCGCGGGCAAACCATGATGATTGTTCAGCGCCGTTACCTCCAGGCCATAGAGCGCGGTCGGGTGGTAGGCAAAGTGGCTCTCCTCTTCCCAGTCGATTCTCCTGTACTCCCCGACGCTCAATTTCAAACCAATCCGCAGCCGTTCATCGGGCGGCAATAACTCCCGCAGATCGCCATAGATGAGCGCGTCCTGCGCGTTTTCCGGCAGGGGCAAGCGCAAACTATGCTGCCATTCCTGAGCAGAGTCGAAGTACTCTATCTTATAATTCTTCACAATATGTAGGGCATCGTATAGCGTTGAATGCTCGCTTGAGAGCAGATTTTTGGTATCGCCCACCAGGGCCAGCGGCGGCTGAAAATCCTCGCGGAAACTGAAGCGCGCTTTCTCCAGAAAATAGCAGCGCAAATCTTGTTGTAACCAGTTATAAGCATCAATTTCGTTTGACCAGCCTTTGCGATGACTCTGCTCACGTAGTAATCTGTCCTTGCACGCCGCCAGGCACTCTCTTCTCTCTGCGGGAACGGTCGTCAGGCTACCGTAATCTTGAGCGCGTTCAATGTACTTTTTGGTGCCGCTTCTTAGCCTCTGGTAGGTCAGTTTTGTGTCTGCCGCGAAAAGTTGCTGCATCTCGTTGAATATTGCCGCTATATCGGGTTTGTTCTGAGTCGATGTCATGCTCTCAAGGCGATAGATGGGCAAGAAAGCCTCGGCAATGGCCCCGCTTTTGATATAGGTGTAGAGCGAGTTGCGAGTCGGGAGGTTATCCTCGGCCAGTTTGCGCAGGGCTGCGCGGCTCAAGTTTTGCCCATCGTATGGCTGCAACGCTTTGTAGAACTTTGCATCGGTGATTGCCAGCACGCGGCTAGCAATAGACTGCTGATCTTTGCCCAACACGCGGCCCGCGCGTCCTAAACGCTGGATAAACTCATCGCCGGAGCGCGCATCCAGCAACAAAAAGTCGATGTTCTGGCGCGTCTTGCCCGCCCGCTCGAAGTTGTAGCCAATATCCACCGTTGGAGTCGCCAATATGAGACGTTTCCCCTTCGCATCGGCGCGCCCGCCGCGACTTTCCGCGCCCGTCAATCGCCCCATCAGCTCTGTAGAGATGGTATTGCCCGTTCGCAAGTCGGAATAGACCTGGTTGATACGCCATAGCGCGCCGGAAATAATAGCTCCATCCTCGCCCCGGTTGAGCCAATTCGCTATCTCCGTCCTCTTCTCGCGGGCAAGCGTCAGCAACCCCTCTTTCATCTCATCCACACTGTAGACTTCCAGTTGTACCGGAGCCAGAGCCGCCATTTTGCCTGTCTGCCCCAACTCGTCAGCAGGAGCGTTCTCAGGTTCGATCCACCCAATCTCCACTTTCAGACGTTCCAAATACTCTTTCACCTTCTCATTGGGAGTGGCGGTCAACAGGCAAAATTGGCGGTTGGCGGATTTGCTGAGGTAGCCATAGTGTTTGGACAGGCGCATGAAAAAGAGAAAATTGGCAAGCTGTTTGGGATTATAGTAGTGGAACTCATCGATAATGATGTAGTTACATAATGTGAAGATGTCCTGAAACAGGGGAATGCGATCGAATCGGGCGTACAGGCAGTAAAACGCATAGTAAAAAATGTCCGGGTTGACCACAAACAGCGTGGCCTTTTTGCCGCTCTCCGGCTTAATCTTGCGCGGATTTTGCAGGATGTGATGCAAAGCAGCCCCGCGTCTCAGTTCGGCCTCGCTGAAGTTTGTTATATGCATGTACTCTTCAATAGTAGCCCTGCTGATTGGTACGACGCGATAAGGCAGTCCGTTCTCTTCGCAGAACTTCTCAGCGTCGCTCGAGTGTTGTGCCAGCAGTTCGTTGGTCGGCGCGATGAGCAGCGCGTTATGCTCGCTGCTCTCCAGCGCATTGAAGCCGATCTCCCTGGCGCGCTTGAGGAGCAGCAGCAGAGCTGCTTTGGTTTTGCCCGTGCCAGTATTGTACGTGTTGACAATCAACGGCTCTGTTGCGTTATACGTGCGCCACTGGTGGTAGAGCGGGTAAATCCCCTGCTCCTTTGGGAAGGTTTCAGGCGAGGGATTTTGATTCTCGTCCATCCACACATGTTCATATTGCGGCTTCAATAACAGGCGAATTGAAGACATGCTAGCCTCTCTTCCTTATTCAGGTATACCTGATGGACTATCCATCTTTATTTGGGGGAAACCAATGTGTAGGGACACCCCTATGAACATTCCATAATTATTCAGGCGTCGATTCTGATGATTTTTGACAACCGAATGGGGTAATGGCGTATGGAACGGTCTCCGCATCCTGATGAACTTTAACAACCAAGATCGGTAATTATGAAGTGCGCAGTGCCTGTGCCAGAGCCCCGTCGCCTTGGAGGCCCACGTAGCCTAACAGCTCATCGGAGCCGTGGGCATACTGGTCGAGAAAGCCATGCACCCGTGCTTGCAAGGTGGCCCAGTCTGCGGCTTGCCGATGCAGGTACAGCACCTCCTGGCGCAGCTTGCGCCACAGTTTCTCAAGGGGATTGAGCCACGGCGCGTAGGTGGGCAACCACACCAGAGAGAGCCGGGGCATCTGCTCAAGAGCCGCCAGCACATCGGGATGGGAATGGATCGACCAATTATCCAGTACCAGAGACACCTGTTGCGCCTGCGGATAGGCCTGGTCCAGCTGTTTCAGCAGCTGGATGACTTGCTTGCGCCCCACGATGTAATTGTCCAGGTAGTGGACTTGCCCATTGAGCGCATTCAGCGCTCCCATCAAACGCCAGTTCGTCTCCTTGCTTCTGGCTCGCTCGGCCACCGGCAGGGGCGCGGGAGCGGCGGCGGTCCACTGCCAACTCGGCTCCGGCCAGCGATGATAGCCCATCTGATCCAGAAACAGCACCACCTGCTGGTTGGGATGAGCGGCAGCCTGAGCCAGCACGTCCAGCAGCCGCTGCCGTTTGGCCTGGTAGTCAGGATCGGGACTGAAGAGTTGCTCACGCCCTCTTCTCAGCCGCACATCATAGTCCTGCAACAGCTTCCAGACGCCCGGCAGGCTATAGTCGGCCAGGAACTCGAAACTGTCGCGGATGCTGCGTAAGGTCCAGCGACTCCGGGCGGCTTCCCCGCCGGGGGCAAGGGCATCAGGAGCCTGGCGTAGACGATCCTGCACTGCTTGCCGCTGGTCGAAGACGCCTCCGATGCGCTCCCCCATGTCGGCGCGAGAGCAGGGCCACGATGCCTCCCTGCTCATAGTAGCGTAACCACTGATAGATGCTATCGGGATCACGCTCCAAGAGTAAGCCGTGGGTGGCGACCCAGTGTGGCGAGTGGCCCGCCGCCACTTTGAGCAAGGCGGCACACCGTTCGCGCGCTTGCGGATGCGGATGATGGCGCATCCCGGCTTCCAGGGTGCGGTATTCGGCCTCGCTGAGCCGCAAGACCCAGCGACGTCCAGCTTTCAGCAGTTCACTCATGGGTTCCTCCTTCAGACAGATGCACTTTTGCTCTTGTGAAGAAGGATACCATTCCCGATCTTGGTTGTTAAAGTTCATCAGG
>DASTKD010000515.1:0-4260 GCA_035716135.1 Ktedonobacteraceae bacterium | reverse complement strand
AGGGTCGCCCCTACCATACACGAGGTTGCGCAAGACGTTCGTCGTATGGTAGGGGCGACCCTTGCGGTCGCCCTGGTCGGTTGTGCAAAACGTTGACGCACACCTCCACAATATTTGTTGGCTTGACGATTAGCCTCTAAGCAGGTATAATGCAACGGTTATGACTGTTTGCATGGTATAGAACAGGCTGTTTGCATATCCTGTTCACCGGTAAAGACGCTAAAGAGCTCTGAGCAATCCTCTCTAGAATCCTCTCTTCCTGCACGCACGTTCGTACTTGATGTCAGCCGAGCCGGCATTGCTTCCGTAGTATCATACGGCCTGCTCCTGATACTTCCTTCTGGCGCTATGGCTTGAGGGGAGTTATATCGCGCCCGTCAAGGGCGCTAAGGCCGAAAGGATTTTTCATGTCATCGTTTCAAGACTTCCCTTTGTTAGCGGCGACCCGCGCGACGCTGGCAAATATGGAGATTATAGAGCCAACACCTGTGCAGGCCGAGGCTATTCCGGCGCTGCTTGCCGGTCATGATCTGGTAGGGCAATCAGCTACTGGCTCGGGCAAGACGCTCGCCTATGGTATTCCTCTGGTGGAAAGAGTAGCCAGGGACAAACGTGTAACCCAGGCGCTGGTCCTCGTGCCAACACGCGAACTGGCTATCCAGGTACACGCGGTACTGGTCCAACTGGCAACCAGCCGGCGGCTTTCGACGGCCTTGCTGGTAGGAGGACGACCCTATGGCAATCAACTCTCAGCGCTGCGCTATGGAGCGCAAATTGTCGTAGGCACGCCAGGACGAGTCAAGGACCATCTTGATCGCGGCAGTTTAGCGTTGAACCAGCTACGCATATGCATATTGGACGAGGCAGACCAGATGCTGGATAGTGGTTTCGCGCCCGCCATTGAGGAGATACTGGCAACCACGCCCGACACGCGACAAATAGCCCTCTTTTCAGCGACCATGCCGGACTGGATCGAGACGCTCCAGCAAAAATTCCTCAACCATCCAGTCAGGGTTGCCATTTCAGCAGCTCCAGGGACGCAAAGCGCCATTGAACAAATCGCGTACCAGGTACCGCAGGAACAGAAAATAGCAGCGCTTTGTACCCTTTTGCATTCCACAGAAGGAGAAAGCAGCCTCGTCTTTGGCAAGACGAAATATGGCGTCGAGAAGCTAGGCAAACAACTCGGCAAGCTCGGATTTACGGTGGGAACATTACACGGCAACAAGAGCCAGCGCGCGCGTGAAGAGGTGCTGAGCGCATTCCGCCGGGGACAGGTGCAGACGCTGCTCGCCACCAACGTAGCCGCGCGCGGGCTAGACATTACAGGCATACATCAGGTCATCAACTACGAACTACCAGAATCGAGCGATCTTTTTACGCACCGCATTGGCCGGACGGGCAGAATGGGACGCCAGGGCAAGGCGATTACACTGCTGGTACCAGCAGATGTTCCCAAATGGCGGCGTATGGCCCACGCTTTAGGGCAGGGAGTCATGTTGCAACGGCTCGTTATCGACAAGCAAGCCTCTGATCCTGATACACTGCCACTCGCAAGTCAAGAGGCACCGAAAAAGCCGGAGTACGAGCAGAACGACAGGCAGAAAGCGGCGCGCGACCGCAAACATTCCTCGCCAGATCAGGAGCGCGACAGACGTAGCCGGCCAGAGCCTGACAGTGATATGGTATCTGGCAAGAACAGGCGACGGAAAGGGCGTGTTTCCCACGAAACATCTGCATGGCAACCAGAACGCACTCCGTCTGGCAGGGCAAAAGATGGCAGGAGAGGAGCAGGAAAACGATCTGGCTTCGAGAGAACTATGGGAAAGCGCGAAGCACATGCTTTTGCACCGGTTGCGCCGCAACGCCGGACAGCCCGGAGAAAGCGTAGCGCGGCACCGGTAGCACGATGGTCTGATTGAGGGAAAAGTCAACGAGTTAAGCGCATGGGATATAGGCGCGCTGGTTTCAGGTTGCCAGCGCGTTCTCCATATTTTGTAGGATGAAAGAGAACCCATGAATCTTGAACAACACATTGGGAACCATTTCGGCTTGAGTTCCGTCGTATGCACGCCTCTCAACACGCCAACAAATGATGTTCTTGTAGTCACAACATCGACAGGTCGATTTGCTCTCAAACTGTACCATCTTCGACGGACAGCCGCCGAAGTACAATGGGAGTTAGACCTCATCATCGCTCTCATGCGAAATGGTGCGCCAGTAGCAAAACCTGTACGTGGCAAGCATGGATACGTGGAGTCATTCCGTGTAGATGGGCGAGATCGCGCGGCTGCACTCTTTGAATGGGTGCCAGGTTCGAAGCCTGCGCCTGAGCGAGACACTTACACCCTGCTGGGGAAAGCGGCTGCTCAAATACATCAAGCTGCCGACACATTTACTTCTTCGTTCCCCCGTGAGGGCTATGATGCTCACACCCTCATCGACGAACAGCTCCACCGGATGAAAATGTACTTGAGCGAAGCGAAGAGGTGGAAGCAGGCAGTTGCTTTAGGCGAACGCTTGAAACAGGCCATCGCAAATCCAGCATTGGATCGCGGAATCTGTCATATGGACCTCACGCTCGATAATGCGCACCGTCATGGCGAGAGCATTACTGTGTTCGATTTCGACAGCGCGGGAGCATGTTGGCGTTCCATCGAACCGCATGGCATCTTGAGATCTTCACAAGAGTTCTTTGAAGCATGGCTGGACGGCTACCGCTCCGTTCGGCCTTTCAGCCGGCACGACGAAAAAGCTGTAGCGGCATTCAGCATTATCGGTGATTTGCGGGTGGTCGCATGGGATCTTGGCGTAGCCCGTTCATCACGTGGAAAACCACTCCTTGAGATATCCGATCTGCCAGGCGTCGTAGATACGTGGCTTGATTGGGAGCGTAAGAATATCTATTTTTGACCCTCGAACGAGCAGCGTATACGGGAAGTGTCACTATAATACGTATGATAAAATACGATAAAATCGCTGTATATTACTGGTAAGGAGAAACCTTCCTCATGGTGCAAGAAGCACAACAGCAAGCGCAACCTGTTCAGGTTGGCACGTCTCTCCCTCGTCTGGATGGACCCGATAAAGTGACCGGGCGCGCACGCTACGCGGGAGACCAGGTGTTGCCGGGTATGCTTTATGCTCGCCTGGTACATAGCCCGTATGCCCACGCGCGTATTTTGAGCATTGATACCTCGTCTGCTCTGGCCGCGCCGGGAGTCGTGGCCGTTTTCACCGCCGAAACCCTGGGGATGAGGCAGTTAGACTCGCTCTCTCGCTCGCAGTCTCCACTGGCACAGCAAGAAGCCTTGTGGTGCGGACATCCTGTGGCCGTTGTGGTTGGCGAGACGGAGGCTAGCGCCGAGGATGGGGCGACCATCCTGGAGGTTGAGTACGAGCCACTGCCCGTTGTCATTGATCCTGAAGCCGCGCTGCGCCCAGATTCGCCCCTGGCCTGCGTTTACCGTGAGTCGTCAACAACCGCCGGAGGAGGCGAGCATAGCGCTTTCCCTCAACAAAGTGTACCGGTTGAGGAAGAGGAACGGTCGCGGAATATCATCCAGACATCTCCCGTGAAAATGGGCGATATCGAGGCCGGTCTGCGTGAAGCCGAGGTGGTGGTTGAATGGAGCTATCGCACCCATCCTGTTCACCAATCTTACATGGAGCCGCACTCGGTCACGGTCTCACCCGGTCCTTCCGGCCAGCATCTGGTGATCTGGTCCAGCACGCAGGGATTGTTCAATGTGCGCTCGGCAGTTGCCAGGGCGCTCGCAATGCCTGAGCGGCAGGTTCACGTCGAGCCGGTATTCATCGGTGGAGGATTTGGCGGCAAGGAAACCCTGCTTGAGCCACTGGCAGCCGCCATTGCAACCCGCCTGCGCAAGCCGGTGCGCCTGATCTACACGCGCCAGGAAGACCTCCTGGCAGGCAATCCCGCGCCACAAACCGTTATCAGCGTCAAACTTGGCGCGAAGAGAGATGGAACGCTCACCGCGATTCAGGCCAGGATGGTTCTTGATTCGGGCGCATACCCCAACCCTCTCGCGGGCTTCAGTGCTTTTCATTTCGCGGCCATCTATCGCTGCCCTCACATCGATGTCCATTGCGACGTGGTGCAGACCAATAAGCCCGGTACCGGTGCCTATCGCGCTCCCTTTGGCCCGCAGGCATACTTCGCGCTTGAATCCACGGTGCAGGAACTCTGCCAGCGCCTGGATATGGACCCCCTTCAGTTCCGTCAGATCAACGTCCTCA
>DASTKD010000514.1:0-4427 GCA_035716135.1 Ktedonobacteraceae bacterium | reverse complement strand
GTTCCTGACAACATTATTTTCTAACTATCGTGCATCTTAATCCAGCCGTGACGCAGGGCGTGAACGACGGCAGCCGTGCGGTCATTGACCGAGAGCTTCTTGAGGATGGAGGTGATATGGTTTTTGACGGTCTGGTCGCTGATCTTGAGCGATTTGGCGATCTCTTTATTGCTATTGCCGCGCGCGATGTAGTCGAGTATTTCCACTTCGCGGCCAGAGAGCGGCGAGTAGAGGTCTTTTGTGTTGGGATCTTCTTCCTCGACCGTCAATTCGCGGAATGATTTGAGGACGCGACTCGCCAGTTGTGGTTTGGAGAGTACATCATCGTTGATTAAATATTCGCCGTGACTGACGCGCCGCACAGCGTCGGCCAGGTCGCCGGGTTCGATGTTGCGTGTGTAATAGGCAGCCGCTCCCACCTTAATCGACTGGAACAGGCGCTCCTCATCCTCGGAGGGCGTCAGGATCATAATGGCAACCTGGGGCGCGAGGTGACGCATCTGGCGCGCTATCTCTAATGGGTCTGCTGCGGTGAGTCCTGCATCAATCAACGCCACGTCAGGGCTGCCCGTGCGCGCTAATTCCAGTATCTCCAGCGCGTCAGTCGAAAGACCGACAATCTCACAGTTGCCCATCTGTTCAAGTGTTGAGCAGATGCCCTGGCGAAACAAGGGCTGCTCGTCAACAACGATAACTCTAATTGTATCCATTCAATTCCTCAGAGCAGCGCGGCCAGGGGACGCCGGACTGCTAACACTTCTATCGATATACCTGTATATATGAGTATCGCAACATGATCCCCCGCGCTAATCGGGAAAATCAAATAAACAGGTGTATATTTTGGAACACGTCCATTATACACAGAAATTACTAATCGGACAATCGTTAGAGAGGATTTCCTGGCACATCTCCTATTCTTTATCGGCATCACAGCCATTTTCTTGAGTGGAAAGGTGCTTTCAGGTGGAGCTGACTAGCAGCTAGTCCCACCTGAAAGCTTAAATGCGCTCCAGGCGGCGCAAGGTGGAATTGATGCCCACCTTCAGGCAGTCGATCACTCCCTGCCCGGTCACAGCCACCGATTCAAAGCTCGGAAAGCGGTACGGGTTGAGGTAGTGTTCAAGGGCTGACACGGGCAGCGCATCCTGCAAGTCGCGCTTGTTCCACTGCATGACCAGAGGGAAATCGTTGATGTCCTTCTTCATGCGTCCAAGTTGTTCTTGCAGTTCGGACCAGCTTGCCCGATTCTCTTCCAGCTTACTGGCCTGTGAGTCTGCTACGAAGATCACGCAATCGGCTCCTTTCAGCACTGAAACGCGGGTCTGCTGGTAGAGCACCTGGCCCGGCACCGTGTAAAGCTGGAAGCGGATTTGAAAGCCATGTACCTTGCCCAGATCCAACGGGAGCAGATCGAAATACAGGGTACGCTCGGTCTCAGTGTCAATTGATACCAGGTCCCCTACATCCTGTGGGCTTACCGTCTGGTGTATATAGTGCAGGTTGGTTGTTTTACCGCACAGACCAATACCGTAGTACACGATCTTGCAATTGATTTCTCGTTTTGCCATGTTAATGAGAGACATATGTGTTAGTTCTCCTACCCGCTCAAACGCGCCTCTTCCTGAACGCTCCACTTGATCCTGAAGGACAGACTGTAGAGGCGACCTTCGCGGTCGCCCTGGTATCAGTTGCTTCTGATTGAGGTACAGTATACAGCATTTTACGTAACTTGCCAACATTGCCCTTGTCCCGCTTGACCCTCCACTTCCATCCAATTATACTGAACGCAGGAAATGAGTATTCAGGAGCATCGCATGGTATGTAATTGGGGCGTTCTCGGCGCGGGTTTCATCGCCAATCGCGCCATGATCCCCGCCATTCAGCAGAGTTCACGGGCGCGCGTGCTGGCTGTTGCCAGTCGTGACGAGCAGCGCGGCCACGAGACCGCTCAGCGCTTCTCCATCGAGCGTGTTTACCACGATTATCGAGCTTTGCTGGACGATCCAGACGTACAAGTTGTCTACATCGCTTTGCCCAACCACCTGCACCATGAATGGACCATACGCGCCGCCCGCGCTGGCAAGCATGTCTTATGCGAGAAACCGCTAGCTCTAAACGCCGCCGAATGTGATGACATAATCTCAACCTGCCATAGCCTGAAAGTACTATTCATGGAGGCAGTGATGTATCGTTTCCACCCGCGAATGCAGGCTCTCAAGCGTATGTTAGTGGCGGGAGAGGTGGGTGAACTGCGCTTTATACACGCCGCCTTCTCATTTCCATTCGATGCCCCCGCTAACTATCGCGGCTTCCCACAATTCGGCGGTGGCGCACTACTCGATGTTGGTAGCTATTGCGTCAACGCCGCTCGCTGGCTAAGCGACTCCGAACCAACCGCCATCCACCCTGTGTTTTCGTATAGCCAGAACAATATTGATCTCAGCGCCAGCGCGATACTGCAATTTGGGCCGAGGCTGGCGGCGCATATACAGTGCAGTTTCATGGCAGCCGAACACCAGGTCATCGAAATTGTGGGCAGCGAGGCCGCCATCACCGCTCCATTGGCCTTTACCGCCTGGCGCGACGATAGCACCGCGCTGCTGATCCAGCGCGGCGCGACCTTTGAGCGACGCGAATTTGTCCCCGCCGACCCTTACGGCTTGATGGTCGAACACTTCACGGATTGTGTGCTGGAACAATCAACCCTGATGTATCCTCCTGAAGACGGGCGTAATACGCTGCGAGTGCTGGATGCGCTGAGAGCGTAAGATTTGTGATAATCCCCTCTTCCCACTGAGAAAGTGTCACGAATTTGTCCCAAAAGTATCCCCTTTCCTCCTTCCTTGCTGTTGCATTTGCTACACATTAGAAATTGTTTCGTGACATATGCCGGGCATACTAAAAGCAGACAACAATCTCTAACATGCTCACAATTGCATCTAAAAAACAGCTTTCATTTCAAAACCAGACGAAATTGCAAGGAGATAAACATTTTATGGCAATCACATCTACATCACTCATTGAAAGCGTCAGGATACCAGAACAGACTAAGCCCTGGTGGCACCAGACCCCTGAATATATCCTCGCCGGCCTGCGCCTCTGTAGCAAAGACATCTCCGGCCTGCTCACCCTCGTCGGACTCTTCTGTCTGCCGCCGCTAGCTGCCTCCTTCATCGGCAGCCAACCTGGCCCCATCGCCTCCCTGCTTGCCCAGGTGCTTCCCTGGATCACCATCATTCTTGGAAACATCTCGCTGGTACTGGCGATTGAGGCTATCGACAGCGGCCAGTCCGTCATTCCCGCGCAAATTCTCCCCGCCGCTCTGCGTGGGCTTCCCCGTTACCTGTGGGCTAACGGCATTACGACGTTGCTCTTCTGGGGTATTTTTACTCCGTTGCAATGGCTCGTCGGTCTGTGGGCCGCGCATCTTGGCTGGCCCTGGTTCGCTCCCACGCTCATGCTGCTGCTTCCCATGCTCTTCTGGCATGTACATCTGGTCTTTGCCACTTATGCCGCCGTCATCGACCATCATTCCGGCGTCCGCTCCGTGCTTATCAGTATCCGTCTTACCAATAAGCGCTGGCTGCTAATCGCCGCCGCCTTTGCCGGTTCTGTGCTGGTCGAGGCTCCCATTGCGGCACCGCTCTACCTGCTCATCCTGCACCTTGCCAACCCCCTGGTCGCCAGTGGTTTCACCTGGATGCTCGTCATGGGTATGAGACCCATCTTCGTTGCCACCCTCCATGAGATCTACGAGGACTTCCGGCCCACTCCTTTGCTGTTGCCCTCTTCTCCAGTGCCAGTCCGCGCCGAAAATGATTCCCAAATCGTGTAAATGCTGTGATTATAACCATTGACGAATGAGCGCGAAACCGCTATTCTTAACAACGTAGTCATATTGGTAGTGAACCAGGGCGACCGCGAGGGTCGCCCCTACCATACACAAAAAGATGGTCCATTGGCAGTGAACCAGGGCGACCGCAAGGGTCGCCCCTACCATACACGAAGGTCGGCCTATGTCCGGCCTGGTGTAACTTTCGGGATGATATATCTATAGACACAAGGATAGAGATAGACGAGGTTAGGAAGACATGACTGTGACAGAAACGAGCGTTGCCACCGACTTTGAGGTCGTGATCGGGCTTGAGGTCCACTCGCAATTATTGACGAAAAGCAAGATGTTTTGTTCGTGCAGCACCGATTATGCTTATGCTGCTCCCAATACGCATGTGTGTCCTGTGTGCATGGGGATGCCGGGAGTGTTGCCGGTTATCAATGAGCAGGCCGTCGCCTACACCATTATGACCGCGCTGGCGCTCAACTGCTCCATCCCGGCCTATTCCAAGTTTGACCGCAAGAACTATCCCTATCCAGACTTGATGAAGGGCTATCAAATTTCGCAGTATGATATTCCCTTGAGCAGCAAC
>DASTKD010000513.1:0-27486 GCA_035716135.1 Ktedonobacteraceae bacterium | reverse complement strand
GAGAATGAGAAATTGCTGAAAGCATTGTGTTGTGAAAACAGGCTCTCATAAATTCCCCGCGCGCGCGGTAATTATCAGGCTGGCAAGCTTATCTCTGGTAATCGTTATAAGCACAGGCGCGGTAATTATGACTCACCAGCCGCAGGTACTCTGGCGGCTGGTTGCCTCTATTTATATGCCTCCTCCTGCCCCATCGTCAATTGCAGGAGGATTTACCACCTTACCTCCGGGATCACCACTGCCAGACGAGCAAAGTTGTGCCGCTCGCGTACACCGTTCTTCCTGGGAGCCACGCCCTGATAATACTAAAGCAAATCAGAGCGTACCTGCTCAACAACAAATAGCTCAATTGACGCCCTGGGATTCCGCCATCGGTGTTGATAGAAAGGCTGATGCGCTTCGCACTCAAATAACCGGAAACTTTACCGGCACGACCAATGAAATCCTCCAGTGGGTAGCGTGTAAGTGGGGAATCGATGAGAATATCGTGCGCGCCGAGGCTGTTGTTGAATCCGGCTGGCATCAAAGTCAAACGGGTGACTACACCACCGATCAGAGACTCTGTCCGCCTGGTACATGGGATGGCAACGGATGTTATCAGAGTTATGGCCTGCTCCAGTTGAAGTACTATTATTTTCAGAGCGCCTGGCCGATGAGCCGTTATGACTCGGCCTTCAACGTAGAATATGTCTATGGGATTATTCGCACATGCTACGAAGGTTGGACAACGTATTTAAATGCGCGCACGCCTTTGCCGGGTTATGCGCGCTATCACGCGGGCGACATCTGGGGCTGCCTCGGCAGGTGGTATAGCGGCGGCTGGTATGACGAGGGCGCTATTCAATATATTCAGAAGGTGAAAGCGGCCCTGGCTGATAAAGCGTGGCTAGAGGCAGGCTTTTAGATGTGGCGATATTGGGAGCGTTTCTACGCTGGTTGTATGCCCTGGGTGTGATTAGTCGCTATGGTCGTGCAACATAGTCCCAGGTTGCATCTTTCGCAAACGCCTCTTCAAATTGATTCAATGAATAGGGGCCGCTACCATCCATGTCGAAAATGCGTAATCCCGCCTTCTCTGTAAGCAAATCGAAGACCTGCCGGGGTTGCGTATCGTAGTATATCGCTCCTCCTTTGCCATGTTCGAAAATGATAACGGGCTTGTAGCGAGAGATCGTCTCGAGAGCGCCTTCGAAAACCTGGCGTTCGGCCCCTTCTACATCAATTTTGATTAAAGCAGGTATATATCCGGCTGGAAGACAGCGATCAAGCATCTCTGTCTTTACTGTTAATTTCTCTATTTGCTGATCTTCTGAGTGAAATCTTTCATGAAAACCGCTTTCAGCAGGTATGTTTTTCACATAGGTAAAACTTGTTTCGCCCACCTCATTCGATACCGCAGCCAGCCGGATATCAATGGCAGGGTAACGGTCGCGCAGATACTTATTCAAGTGGGGTAAAGGTTCGTATACAATGTGTTTGCCGCGAGGAGCAACCTGTAGTATCTCTGCCAGCACCCGACCTCTATACGCGCCGATATCAATACAATTTGAATCTTCTTTGAGTACGGACCTCAGCAGCTTGCGCAGGTTTTCGCTTTCAACCCGATCATGTTTGTATCGTGGTAACACGGCTGCTCGTATCCTTCGTAGTTGATCATCAAAGCCGAATCTAGTAGCAGTGTCTATTAACTTATCTCGTAGCATCATTTTCTCCTTTCGGGTTCTTTATTTGTTTCTTCTCTGTTACTGGCTTGTGAGTAGGTTTCTTTCAGGGTCTCTTTGTGGCTCAAACTGGCAAGTAATGCCCGATAGCGTTCAGCCATCAATTCCCATTTGAATGGTTGATAATCCTCGGCGGCATTAACTGCCAGGGATAGGCGTTTTTCGGGTTGTTGATACAGCTCGATAATGGCCTTTGCAAAACTCTCAGGACTCGAATCGTCACAGAGGACTACTGACTCAGGTCGAAACATGGAGCGGATTGCGCGAGTATCAGAAACAATCATAGGACGATGCATCCAGGCAAATTCATAGGCTTTTGTCGGCAAAACGAGTTCCATAAAGCCGTCAATGCGATAGGGAATAATGCCTACGTCTCCATGAGTCACGAAATCTACCAGCTCATCCGGCTGGCACGGTTCGGTAAAGACTACCTGGTTACTTACTCCTAACTCTTGCGCCAGTCGCTTTAAGATCGGGATGAATTCACCGCGTCCCTTGATATCTAGTCGCACATGCGGTGCCTCCTTGCGTGCCAGAGCCAGCGCCCGGATGGCGATATCTAAGCCGTTACGGCTTGCTAGCGTGCCATGATACATCAATACGAGAGGGTTCGTTTCATCAAAAGTTTGCGTTTCTCTGAAATCGCCACGCGATTCAGGGTAAAGCCTGGGGTCCGCACTGTTGAGAATGATAGTGATTTTCCTGGCCGGTACCCCGCGTTGCAATAAGAGTTGTTCAAAGGGCCAACCGACTGTAATGACATGATCGGCGAAGGCTGTTGAGATGCGCTCTTGCCACCGGGCCAAAAGAGTGACGATTTTCCGCGTTTTCCCTTTTGCTTTGGCTGCCATCAGCTCGGGGCTAACGTCTTGCACTTCCAGGATCACTTTAGCACCGAATAATTTGGGAATAAAAGCCGAGAAAACTAGAAAATCGGGCATATTGTGAACATGCACTACGTCGAAATGCTTCTTGAGATGCAGGCGTGTAAGCACTGCACCGGACAGAAGGAGAAACCAGCACCAACTCAATATGGTTACTGGTAGCGAGCGACCGAAACCGCGATTCACAGGTAAACGATGCACATGGACGCCCTCACAGATTTCGTAGTGCTGCTCACCTGGTTGGCGCAGACAAATCACATCTACAGAGTACCCGCCATCTATGGCGGCTCCTGCAATACGCCGTACCAGTGGATCAAAGGGATAGAAATCGAAGGTGATAGTGGCAACGCGAATTGTAGACATAACCAGATACGTCCTTTCAGCTTACATTCGCTCAGGAGATGGTACGGCTTGTACGCACCCACTCGGCAGTATGTTTTTTGCGTCTTCTGACCACCAGAATTACCCACAACTTCCATAGCATAAAGCCAGGAGCATGAAGGAGTGCTCTAAACACGGTGCGTGGGGGACGTAAGAGATAAATAGCCGTGCCGAAATAGCAAAGCAGGCCGCCTGTGATAACAAGACTAACAATCAAGTGTGAAAGCGATCCCACAAGCAGTGATCCCACGAGTACTAACAGGTATGAGCCTGCGAGATATGAAAGAGGGGGAGTAAGTAGCTCTGCTATAGCTTCTATACGGATGAGATCGCGCTTTCTAACGCCCGCCTTTAGAAGTTTCCAGGCGGTTATCCATGCGGGCTGACTGTTGTCAGGAGCTTCCCAGCGTATATCCTGTGTGCGCATTTGTGCGAATGTCGATGGCATTTCTGAGCGTACAATGGCTTCCGGCATATAAAGTACCTTTTCGCCGTGTTGCATCAGGCTCAGATAGTACTGGTAATCTTCCGCCAGCGAAAAAGATTGCCAGGGATAGCGCACTAGAAGAGAACGACTCAAACACATTCCATTTCCGGTCAACGTTGAGGAACATCCGATGCCATTTCTTCCCAGTGGGCGCACATGATTCATTAACGTCATAGCTATCCAGCGCAGCGCAGTACTCGCGGACTCTGTGAAGTTCAGTACGTTGTTGTTTGCCTGTAATGCGTGTGCGCCGCGCGTAAGCCCTTTGTTCATTTCCTGCAAGAAGGATGGAGCCACTACTGAGTCTGCATCCAGGATAATGTAGGCGTCATAGACCAGGCAGTCCTCGTCGAGTTTCTGTATCAGCCAGTTTAGTGCAAAGCCCTTGCCCCGCTTTTCTTGATCGAAACGCTCATAAACCTCCGTCCGACCGGTAGCGCGTGCCAGTTCAGCGGTCGCATCTGTGCAATTGTCAGCCACGACATAAACCGTGTAGCGCTCTTGTGGATAATCCAGGCTGGCAAGGCTTTTGAGTAACTGGCCGAGTACAGCTATTTCATTATGCGCTGGAACGAGAATAGCAAAACTGGCACGCTGAGAGGGAGATGGAACGGTAATGGCTCTCTTTTTGAGCCTTCTCGCGGCCAGAATCGCGGAAATCGATAAAATGCTCAGGTATAAGACAGGTAGAGCAATAACTATCTCTATAGCCAGAAGTAGCCATTTAAATATCTGTAGCGCTAGCATACCTGTTCCCCCTCCCGTGTTTGTATTTCAAGCGCCTGTAGCAGTTGGGTGCCGCAGTGCGTCCAACTGTACTTTGTTTCGACCAGCTCTCTGCCAGCTTTTCCGAGTGCATCTCGCATCTTTCGATTATTCAAGAGCGTTATCACGGCCAGCGCAAATTGCTCTGGTCGATCCGCCACAATCAGATGCTTTCCATCTTCAACGGCCAGACCTTCGCATCCGATGCTGGTGGAAACAACAGCCCGTTTCATGGCGAAGGCTTCCAGTATTTTCAGGCGCGTGCCGCTACCAACCTGTAAGGGGGCAATGACGACACTCGATGTGGCGAGATAGGAATGCACCTCTGGAACAGTGCCTGTAACTGTGATGCCGGGTAATTTAGCTAACTCTTTTATTTCCGGCGGTGGATTTTTACCGACAATTTGCCAGGTGACACCTGGCACTTGATCCTGAATGAGCGGCCAGCATTTTCTTGCAAAGAAGAGAACGGCGTCGATATTTGGAAAGTAATCCATGGTGCCAGTGAAGATAATCTGATGTGGGACCTCGCGTGAAGAATTACCGGGTACGAATGTATCAATATCGACCCCGTTTGGAATAACCTCAATCTGTTGCTCCGGCAATAGCTGGCACAGTACATCATGTTCGCGTTCGCTAGTAACCAGGACCATATCAGCTTTCTTGCAACGTTCCATTTCTCCCTGTTTTAGAAGACGACTTTCGCGCCAGCTATACCACTTGCGTATTAGAGCCTTCTCGTGCTTGTAGGTCCGTTCTAATAATTCGTGTTCGATATTATGCTGATCGATGGCGATCATCGTTCTTTCCGGTAGTTGATAGCCAGCAGTAAGCACGCTTTCAAATAAGGCTACCTCGAAATGGGTAAGCGAGCACATGGTATCCAGCGCGTGCTGCATTTCAGGTACGATAAACAGATTGAGGAAGTATGACTTGCCGCGAGCAGCGTTGAGTAATTGTATCGGGCGTTTGAAACGATCTGGCAATTCATAAGATATGAGCTGAACGGATTCGGCTAATTCTTTCAGAGAGAATATAACGTTCAATTCATTCATCTCATTACTATTGGCTAGCACTAGAAGTGAGACTCTATGCGTCTTTGACAGAGCCTTCAGCAGGTGAAAGTTGCGAGTATTGGCTCCCCCAACCGGGCGTGGTAAACCCGCAGTGACCATGAGAAGATTCATGCAGCAAGGGCCTCCTTTTTCTTTTCTTCTTCTTCAATTCCAGGCAGCCTCATTAAAACCCCGGCAAGCATCCCGACATAAATGACGTTGCGATAGAAGGAGAGTTGGTAATCGGCGAAGGCGACGATAATCTCCATAATTATCATGGCGACGATGTAGATGGCAAGGAGTTGCAAATAGCTATCTTTGAGCTTACGGACTATGAGAGAGCCACGCACAATGATAGCCCCGAAAAGATACCAGAGGGCAAGATAACCAATTGGGCCGAGCCGCATCCAGACCCAGTAGATGGTGTTGTGAGGGATATAGTTATAAACCGGGTCAAGCGCTGAAAGGTCCGGTAGTAAAATCGGCTGTAAGAACGGTTTACCAAATCCCAGGCCCATAGGATTTAACTTCACGGTATATTTCAGATCATAGTCTTCTATATCCCGGTACAGGTTGGAGGCTGCATCGTTGGGATCAGGATGAAAGACGGAGATAACGGCTCGTGCGGGGGTGCTAAAGCCTCCCGTCCCGTTGTAAAAAGCCGCCACGTAAGCGCCGCCGAGCAAGGCGGCGATGAGAAATACTATTATCAGCTGTTTGTGCGCATGTTGCTTAACGATGAAAATAAGCAACCAGGCAACCACAAGCCCTATTAAAAGCGCGACGAAATCCGCGCGCCGGTTATTGGCGATGAGTGAGATCAGCAAGATCGGTAAGATTGCCAGGGCTGCACGAAATTGTGGTCGATATTTAGAATGTAAGCTAAATAATGCAATCAATAGGAGGATTGAGATCCAGAAATAAGACTCCTCATGCGCCATGATCTGGTGATTGCCCGCCAGATCACCGTGTATGACGAAAAGATAAATGTACACGCCTTGTAGGGCCTTGATCCCTGCGCACAGAATTACAAGCCACAAAAAGATACGCAGGTGCAGTTTCTTACGGATGAGGTTATAAGCCAACAAGTACCCTAAAAACAGATACCAGAACGACCTGACTTCCTCAACGAGAATCTGGAGATTTGCCCCTCCAGTCAGACCATGCACTATGCCCCAGATCACGCACACTAAAAAAAGCAAAAATGGTAGGAGCAGTTCGCCTCCCTGTAATTGGGTTTTTCGTTTGAGTACTCCGTGAAGAATAAAAATTAGCAAGACAAGAACCATGAAAAAGCCAATGGGCCGATCAGGTAATCCCTGTTGTAAAGAAGAGGGCCAATAGAAGATATAAAGGTTTGGGCTACCGCCCACCACATCAGTCGGGTCCTGGTCGATAGCTAATGTGCAGAAAAGTACAACGAAGAAGCCAACGGTCGGCCAGCGGATAACGAGCGCCGTAACAATCACAACAACTATCAGGGCCAATACATAGCTGAAGCCGATGACGCTGCTGGCGACAACCAGTCCGGGTACCAGGCAGAGGGTACCGATAAAGAGCAGAATGAACAGGCGCAGGTCGCTTCGTTTTCGCTTTGCCAGCAGTGTAGAGACCGTTTGAAGTCCTGTGAAGGACGCCGGTGGTTGAATTTCCATAGCACAACTCATCCAAACGTGACGTAAATTACCATGATGGCCGCAAAACCAAGCACGAGAAGACGTACCGGGCCACTATATTTGCGCGGAAATAACCCTAAACAAATAAAAGCTATTAAGAGAATGAAAATCGATTTCATAGCGGTCTCCTAAAGCATCTGTCGTAACCAGTTCGGAATCCGGCTTTCGCCTTGATTCAAAATGATTCCATGAACTGGCAAATCTTTGAGTTGTGTACATGTCTCTGCTATCATTTTGCCGGGTATCACCTGGGCGCGAGCCACGATGACAATCGATTCGAGCAGGCTTGCTGCCAGTGTGCTGTATCCATTAGTAGCTATGGGAGGAAGATCAAGGATATACAATTCGTTTGAACGCCTGAATGTTTTGAGCAGGCCATTCTTCTGAATCTGTTTAAGCAGCTTTACCGCGTCTTGCGAGCCGTTTCCGGCAGGGATGACGGTTAAGTTCCCATCAACCTGGTAACGAATATCATCTTCATCGCATGTTCCGCGCAACCATTCGGCCAGCCCTGGAGTAGCGGGGATGTCAAAATACTCGTGCAGGCTGGGATGTTCCCAGTTGCACTCTATGAGTGTTACCGGATCGGCGCTGTCGTGCGCAAGTACCTGCGCAGTGACCAGAGCTAAAAATGATTTGCCTTCCCCATGAATAGAGCTGGTAAAACCTAAACTGCGCACAGGAGCATTTTTGCGGAAAAAGAGCGAGAGGCAAAGCTGTCGGCAGCGCTCCTGTAACATGTGAGCGCTGGCTATATCTTTCTTATTAAGTTTAGATGGTTGCGATTTCCTGGCGGCGGGCTTTTTGGCATAGACAACCTCAGTTGATGGAAGCGGAGTCTCAACTATCGGGGGAAGTTCTATTTTCCGAGGCGGTGATAGTTTCTGCGTTTCATCTGTTGCCGGTTGATCTTCCGCGTCAAAAACAGCTATATCTTTATCTGCTGTATTTTTCATCTCTTCATTCCCTCTACTTAACGACTCACTTTTTTCAAGCATGAGACCCTCTCACTATCTAGCAATATGTCCATTGGCGCTACTTTTATCGGTGAGTAGTGCCTGGTCCTGTAAGGTTTTGGAGGTGAGCAGCGATACCGATGCGGTGTTCAAATTTGGCAGCTGCATAATAACGGGAAAGGCCACCAGGTTCCGCAAATCATATGCTGAATATACTCCGCGATCACGTCGCACTACGATGACGAGAAACATCGTGCAGGCCAGGAGAGCCACTACCAGGCCAATACCCCCGCCGATTATATACTCTTTCTTGCGAGAGACGGGAATGTATGGGAGCAGTGGAGAATCAACTACCCTGTACAGGGTGCCGGTTTGTGTTCCCTCTGTACTAATGGTTTGTTGTATGGTGTTAATCGTGGCTTGAAGACCTTGCACGGTTGCCTGCGCCTGTGTCTTCTGAGTATCGAGCTGGGCATATTGTGAATCGCTCGCCAACAACTGGTTTGGAGTCTGATTTGCATGGGTGCGCGCGTATGCCGTCTCTGCCGCGATTGCTGAATTCAGGTCTTTTTGGGCGATAGCAAGTTGCGTTTGATAACCTGCAAGCAGATTTGTCGCTTCGGTTATCGATAACTCGAGACCCTGCTTACCGAAGTTGGTGATAATCGATGCCACGATTTGTTGAGCTATTTTGGGATTGCGGTTTGTGTAGCTAATAGTAAACAGGTATTCGTCTGACGGCGTGACGACAACGTTTTTAGGGCTAGAAATTTCGTTAAAGAGGGCAGATTCTAGCTCCTGAGGATTATTCATTACGCTTGAAGAGAGGCCCAGCGTTGGTGCCAGGTCGATCCCTTTTACTACCGCATCAACGAATGAGCGCGTTTGTAATAATTCAGTAAGCGCAGTAGCCTGCGTCTGTGCCTCTGTTTGAAGCAGATTGCTCTGCGGACCGGTTGAAGTGACGACAAAATAACGTTGTAAAGCCCATAGTGATGCGGTGGACTGATAGGTGCGTGGAACTACCAGGTACATAACGGCTACCCCAACAATTGGGAGAAGCACAATGAGTATAAACAGTTGTAGAGGATATCGAAAAATTGCCTCCAGAGTACGTCTCACAGGGATAACCTACCTTTCACAGGGAAAAGCGCTTAAATCACCCAATTCCACTTCAGTTTACGCATGAGAAAGAACATCAACTAAACCTAGATTACAATAACTTCTTGCACATAGCGCGTTTCATCAGTGTGTAGATCGGGTTGAGAAGGGGGACTGGATGTGTACAAAGCAATACCAACTACCGCTATTACTCTTCCCGAATCGGATACACCGCTTGTCCGCCGGATGTATCAGTTGAGATTGATTATATGAACTGCAAGCTACCGATACGGTGTTTGTTTCTGTAGAGAAACTGTTAAAATATGCGCTCCATGTCTAAGAAATGAAACTTTTCTCTGTTAGAAGCGGTAAATCAGTTCTGCCAGCTCACGCCGTCTGAGGGAAATAGTTTGTATACTTGTCCCCCTCATTACTACCTGTTCTCAACCTGCACCAATATCTCGCAAACATGCAAGCGTGGTAGTGTACCGTTAGTGAGTGATAAGCAAGGGATGAGATTCGGAGGTCTACACCTGGATGAGCAAAATTCAAAGAAATGAGCCGGATGAAGTAGTTTCTTCCCAGAACAGCCAGAAGTTACATGCGGTCCAGGTAAGCGTGAAGCGAATTGTGAATAACACGGTTATTTCCCTGGCAGGACAGCTTGTTACATGGACCTCTACCCTTCTGCTTACTGTCGCTTATGGACGTTTCCTGGGAGACATCAAGTTTGGTGAGCTTTATTTAGCTATCAATTTTGTAGCTCTGGTTGGTTTCCCGCTGGAGTCAAGTTTTAACCAGCAGGTTACGCGGGATGTTGCGCTGAGAACAGACAAAGCGACCCGCTACCTCACGAATACCCTTATTCTCAAAGGACTACTCTGGTTTGCGCTTTATGGATTGATCGTCCTGGCTAGCTGGCTATTAGGGTATAGCCTGGAACAGCGCGTACTCATCATTATTTGTGGCGCGACGCTTCTAAGCAGCTCGACGGCCACGACATTCGCGGCGTTACATTACGCCTTCGAGCGCACAGTTTTCCCTGTGATTGGTACAATTTTCGAGAAAGGTTTAGGGGCGCTGGTTGGTTTTATCCTTCTTAAAGCGGGGGCTGGCGTTGAGGTTATGGCTTTTGTGTTGCTTGGAGGATCTTTAATCAGCATGATGTGGCAGGCCACATGGTTTTTCCGTCTGGTGGGGCTTCATTTTGTCTTCGATATAAGTCTCGCGCGTCATTTGCTCCACACAAGTATCCCGTTCTTGATCTATGGCATACTCGGAGTTATTTACTATCGCATTGATACTTTTCTGCTTTCCCTTATGGC
This sequence comes from Ktedonobacteraceae bacterium, assembly GCA_035716135.1. Taxonomy (GTDB): domain Bacteria; phylum Chloroflexota; class Ktedonobacteria; order Ktedonobacterales; family Ktedonobacteraceae; genus CF-113. The sequence goes on along the minus strand of DASTKD010000513.1, from coordinate 17,135 downwards.
TAATACAGCGGTAATCGGGTGGTATGGCGCGGGGTATCGTCTCTTTGATACGATGGTCTTTTTACCCGGTCTCATTGTTGGTACCATCATGTACCCTGTCTTCTCGAAGCTCTCCAGCTCCTCTGAAGAAACTTTGAAACTGGCAATTGTGAAGTCCATGAACTTCTTACTCTTCTGCGGCATCCCGATTGCTACCGTGTTGATTGTCGCTGCCCCCAACATCATCGGGTTTCTTTATCACAACCCTGAATTCCTTCATACTATTCCCGTGTTGCAATTTCTCGCTCCTGGCCTGGTCTTCCTTTATGCGAACACAGTGGCGACGAGTATATTGATAAGCTGCCATCAGGAGAAGAAAATAACCATACTGGCGGCGGTTGCATTAGTCTTTAACCTCGGTCTCAATCTGATATTAATCCCTCGCTACCAGGAAGTTGGTGCGGCTGCCGTTACTTCACTCACGGAACTCCTTTTGCTCTGCGTCTCGATTGTGCTGGTTCCACGCCGCCTGTTGCCTGTGGGGAGCTTGAAGGTAGGAGTGAAGGTGATAGGGGCAAGCCTGCTTGTGGCGTTAGCCATTATGCTCTTGAATAATCACTTTAAGAGTATCTCGGTTTTTATTATCCTGCTGGTCGCTCTGGTGGTTTATGTCGTGGCCGCAGTACTTTTACGCGCCATTCCGCGCGAGGACATCCGTGCGCTTTACAAGTCGGTACGGCGTCGGAAAGCTGCGCATAGCGATCCTCTACCCGTAGAAATCCCCGACATATACGAGCGCGAGGAGGAGTTACAGATAACGGCCAAACGAGTACTGGTGAGTAAGAACCGGCGCTCATTGTTTAATGTCTCGTCTCTGGATTGCGAGCCGGGAGAGGTGGAAGATGAGGTATTGCAAGTAACCGAAAAGAAGGCAAGTATGCAGGCGAATAGTGCCAAACGGAAGGTAATACAGTAAGATGAAACACCTGTTTGCGGCTATCATCAAGTATACGACGAACCATATCATTAACCATGTACCCTTTCACGGCTTGCGTATAGCCTGGTATCGCCGTGTATTAGGATGGCGCATTGGGCCTGAAGTGGTTATTTTTCTGGGCCAGTACGTTCAAATGCTCGGAGTACGAAGCAACGGAAGGAAAGTTTCTATTGGAAAAGGGACCGTTATCAATTGGAATTGTATGCTTTATACAACCGGTGGTATCGTGATTGGCGAACATGTAAGTATCGCTGCCGGTGCATGGTTAGTAACAGGTACGCATGACATAGACGATCCCAATTTTACGGACAGTTACCATCCTATTGTGATTGAAGATAACGTCTCGATTGGAATGCGCGCTACTATCCTGGGCGGCGTGACAATTGGCAAAGGCGCGGTCGTGATGGCTGGAGCGGTTGTGACGCGCGACGTTGCTCCCTGTGCCATTGTAGGGGGAGTACCGGCTAAAGTGGTTCGTGAACGAGAACTGAAAGAATTCTCGTATGCTTTAATTTCTCCACCACTTTTTGAGTAGCTTGAGTAGTAAGCCTTAACCGAGAGGGTGTTTCTCTACACTTTTCCCCTCAAACTTCATTCTTTCTCTACCAGTATAAAAATCGTTTCGTCATGTTGCGATGCTATTTTTAGAATTAGATGGGCAACGTATGCTAGAAAATGCTTACGTTCTCAATGGCTGTTCGGTATAAAGGAGATTATCAGCGTGAAGTATGATACCACCATCGTGATCGGCGCAGGCCCGTATGGACTCTCTGTGGCGGCTCATTTAAGAGCGCAAGGCGAGCCGGTGTTAATCTTTGGCAAGCCTATGGAATTCTGGCAGAAAATGCCACCCAGGATGTTTTTGAAGTCATCCTGGAGCGCTCTGAATATATCCGACCCCGATGGGAAATATAGCCTCAATAACTTCAGCAAAAGCACCGGCGTGCCTGAACAGGAGCCTGTTCCCCTGCGAGTCTTTCTTGATTACGGGCGCTGGTTTCAGGAGCGCGCTGTACCGGATATTGATGAGACCTACGTGCAATACCTGAATCAGGACGAAGAAGGGTTTCACCTCGACCTGGCTGATGGACGGAGCATTAAGGCGAAGAAGGTGGTAGTAGCGACTGGTATCGCCTCGTTTGCCAACATGCCCGAAACCCTGGCGCAATTGCCTTCCACGCTGGTAACGCATAGCCAGGATCACCAGGACTTCTCAGGCTTTAAGGACAGGCGTGTCGTAGTGGTAGGAAGCGGGCAGAGCGCGCTGGAGACAGCCGCGCTCCTGCATGAGGCTGGTGCCGAAATCGAGTTGATTGCGCGCGGACCCGTCATCTGGATTAATCGCAAGCTGTATTATCGTACAGGCCCTGCTAAACGTATTTTCTATCCGCCCAGCGATGTTGGTCCTCCAGGAGTGAACTGGCTGGTTGCCTATCCTCTTCTCTTCAGGCGCTTTTCTGATAAGACGAGAACCTCGCTTGATGCGCGGGCGGTGCGGCCAGCCGGGTCTACCTGGTTGCGTCCAAGAGTTGAGGGGCGCGTGCCGCTGACTCCCAACACGTTGATTACCAGGGCCACAGAACAGGGGCGGCGCGTGCATCTTGAGCTAAGCGACGGAACTACGCGGGATGTGGATCATATTGTCCTGGGAACTGGCTACAAAGCGAATATTCATACGATGAAGTTTGTTGATCCTGCTTTGCTGCAAAGGGTAAAGGAACACGATGGCTCACCGTTATTGAATGAATGGTTTGAATCATCGGTACCCAATTTGCACTTTGTTGGAGCGCCGGCGGGATATGTCTTTGGCCCTCTTTGCCGCTTCGTAGTAGGGGCGAAGATTCCCGCGCGGCAAATCGCCAGACACGCGAAAATGACCCAAAAATCATTGCTTCCTGTATAGGAAAGAAAGTAGCGAGGGTAAGTGTCATGACATTGCGACAACAGCGCCCCGGAGTTGTTGTGCTTGGTAGCGACTTCAAAGCCCTGGGGGTAGTGCGCAGTCTTGGGCGTCGAGGCATACCGAGTGTGGTTATTGATAATCTGCCCCGGTCTGCCTGGTTTTCGCGCTATGTAGTAAAAAGACTGCGCTGGCATGGCCCGCTGGAGGGGGAGGCTTTTTTGAACTTTCTCCTCCGTACTGGTAAAGAATTGCATTTGGAACGGTGGATGCTTTTCCCTTTGCAAGATGACGTGGTGGAGCTGGTTGCTCGTAATGCCGGGGAACTTGCGAAGATTTACCAGCTTGTGACGCAGGATTGGAGCGTTATACGCTGGGCGCACGATAAGCGCCTCACCTATGGCATGGCTCAAGAGCTTGGTGTTTCCTGTCCTGAGACCTGGTATCCTGGCTCTGAAGATGATCTTAGCAACATGCAAATGAAGTTCCCCGTTATCATCAAACCGGCTATTTCAATACATTTTCAACATGCGACACGCCTTAAAGCCATAACTGTCAACAATCAAGAAGAGTTGCTTGCGCAATACCGGCTTGCCGCCGGAATTATCAATCCTGATGAGATTATGGTGCAGGAGATCATTCCAGGCTACGGACAATCCCAATATTCGGTAGCGACGTACTGCAAAGAGGGGCAGGTTATGCTCAGCATGACAGCCAGGCGCACTCGCCAGTATCCCATTGATTATGGCCTGGGGAGCAGTTTCGTAGAAGCAATAGAAGTACCCGAACTCTTAGAACCCACCGAGAAATTGCTTCGTCATATGGGCGTAACAGGGATGGTTGAAGTTGAATTTAAGCTTGACTACCGCGACCAGTGTTACAAGCTGCTTGACATCAATGTGCGCCCCTGGGGATGGCATACCCTGTGCATCGCCTGTGGACTGGACTTTCCCTACATCCAGTACCGCGATGCGCTTGGACAGGCTCCTTTACCCGCGACACCCCGCTATAACTACCACTGGGCAAGAGTATTAACCGATATACCTGCGGGCATCCAGGAAGTACGCGCAGGTATTACAAAACCAGCTTCCTATCTCCGGTCGTACACAGGTAAAACAACTTTTTCGGTTTTTGATTGGCGCGATCCTGTACCTGCTGCTGGTGATCTTGTCAGCGCAATCTCTCGTAGCATGAAGAAGTCACATAAACAACATGAGTGAATACGCTAGAAGCAGGTTTGTATGCCTGAGGAACTATATACATCCGGGAGATATTTACAACTCAATCCAACCTGGCATGTTGAAGAGTCATCCTGGAAAGCAAAACATGTCTATAGAATGCTTGCGCGGAATCGCCTCGCGCCCACAACCATTTGTGAAGTAGGCTGTGGCGCGGGTGAAGTTCTCAGGCAACTACAGATGCGTATGCCTGAGAACTGCATGTTCTGGGGATATGACATTTCCCCACAGGCTATCGCCCTTGCAGAAGGTAGAGCTAATGAGAGATTACAATTCGTTCTTGCCGATGTCCGGCAAGAAGACACCCGCTTATTTGATTTGATACTGGTGCTGGATGTCATCGAACATCTGGAAGACTACCTGAGCTTTTTGAGAGGGATTCGACTGAAAGGGCAGTATAAAGTGTTCCACATTCCTCTTGATCTTTCAGCGCAAACCGTTCTGCGTACTCGCGGGCTGTCCAGTGTGCGCAAGACCTATGGACACCTTCATTATTTCACAAAGGAGACCGCGCTGCTGGCGTTACAGGATGCTGGCTACGACATACTTGATCATTGCTATACTCCCAGGGCGATAGAGGAGCCAACACATGAAGTCAAAAGGGAACTACTGAAGTTGCCGAGAAAATTTCTTTTTTCCATACACAATGATTTTGCCGCGCATCTTCTGGGAGGATGGAGCCTACTGGTGTTAGCCAGATAAAGCGCTGGCGGCTGATGTTAGATGAGAAAGATAGGTGAAGCTATGGCGACAGATATATCTCTTGCCGACGCGAATTTAAACAGGTACGTAGAGCGACACAAGCACGATGTGATTGCGTACAGCAGGAACTGGTTTGATCTCATATCGAAGCTTTACGGGTATACCTTCATCCCTCTCACCACCCATAACGCGCAGGCAGAGATTACCGGCTTTTTACCGTTGTGCTACATGAGAAGTCCTTTAACAGGACGACGCCTGGTTTCTTTGCCCTTTTCCGATATTTGTCCATTGCTTGCGAGCGACGAAACCAGCGCGAATGATTTGATTGACCAGGCCATCGAAGTTGCAAAGGAGTACAGGGTAAAGTATCTGGAATTGCGCACCGGTGTTAGCGAGACACTTGCTAAACGCCAGGATCTCGTTGAAGAGAATCAGCTCTATGTGCGCTGGTTGATGCCCCTGTCTGCTGATCCAGATAATGTCTGGTCAAGTTTGCGTAAACCGGTTCAACACCAGGTGAAGAAGGCGCAGAAGCTGGGCGTGCAGGTGCGCATAGCGCAAAAGCGTGAAGACATGGAACACTATTACCGCCTGCATTTGCAGACACGCAGTAAGAAACACGGTATGCCAGCACAGCCAGCGCAATATTTTTATGGTTTATGGGACGCCTTTGCCAGCACTGGCTCGGTGCAGCTTTTGCTGGCCGAGCATGAGGGGAGGGTTATAGCGGGTATGATTTTGCTGGCATCTGGCTCAACCATTCGATATGCCTATGGAGCGTCTGATGAACAATTCCTGAAGCTGGCTCCCAATAATCTGCTCATGTGGACAGCCATTACACTGGGTTGTACGAATGGCTATCAAACGCTTGATATGGGGCGGACTTCGCGTGATAACGAGGGGTTAATGGAGTTCAAACGCCGCTGGGGAGCTACACTGGAAGCCCTCCCATACTACTATTATCCGCAGATAGCCGGGCTGGCATCCACCTCCGAGGAAAGCTGGAAATTCCGCGCGCTTACTTCTTGTTGGAAGCGATTGCCGCTGTCGGTCGCGGCTACTTTAGGGGGAAAGCTCTACAAACATCTTGGATGATGGAAAGAAACTGCCGGGCTGGCTTTTTCATGCGATGGATCATCAGGCCAACCCTGGCAGTTTTGTCGCCAGTCGGTTACACCAGCGCCATGTTCAACTCTAACTGTCTTTGCAGGGACTCCTGAGCTGCGGCCAGGATTTTAACGACTGCTAAGCCATCTTCCCCGTTTGCTCGCGGTTGTAAACCGGTGCGGATGGCGTTGGCGAAGTCTTCGCATTCCAGGCGCAGCGGCTCGATCTCATCGAAGTGCGGGATGGTAATCGCGCCATAGCGGTAAGAGACGACGGGGTCAGCGTGTATTTCGGCTCCTTTGTTATAGATTTTAAGCATTTCTGCCTTGTTCACGTCGTCATAGACGGCCATTCTGGCGTCTCCAATCACGGTCACGCGGCGGGTTTTACTGGGGTGCAGCCAGCTAACGTGAATATGTGCGTTCAACCCATCATCAAATTCGAGGTCGAGGTGGGCTACGTCATGGATGTGCCTCTGTAAATTGTCATGAGCCTGTACTTTGATTTTGACGGGATTCCTTTCCAGTAAATAGAGTAGTATCGATATATCATGCGGGGCAAGATCCCAGATGACATTGATATCGTTGCGGAAGAGACCGAGGTTGAGCCGTTCTGCCTCGATGCAGTAGATTTTGCCCAGATCTCCACCCTGGATGAGTTTGCGCAACTCATTGACTGCCGGGTTATATTCGAAGGTATGACCAACCATCAGAATAAGGTTCTGTTCCCGGGCTAGAGCTACTAGCTCTTCTGCGTCATCCACATTGTCAGTGAGCGGTTTTTCAACAAGTACATGCTTTCCATGTAGTAGGGCCTGCCTTGCTAACTGGAAATGCGTGCGTACCGGGGTGACGATCACCACTGCGTCCACATCTGAAGTAAAGACATCCGATGCCTGGGTTGTGGTCTTGATCCAGGGCTGGTTCACGTTTAGTGAAGAGAGGCGGCTGATATCAGAGTCCGCCACCATAGCGACAGCCGCACCGGGCAATGTCGCCAGATTGCGCGAAATTTTTGGTCCCCAGTATCCCCAACCAATAACCCCGAAGCGCAAATCTTTCAATTGCATATCCTTCCCTTTCTAGATATTGTCAAATTCTATCCTTCCAACAAATGTAAGAGATGGAAGTACCGGTGAGATTGCCCCGGAGGTTGAGAACGGGTGAATGCATATCTGTGAAGTACAGATTAACTTACCTGACCATACTACATACTGAGTAGTTCTACCATCAATTCACTACCGCCTGTCCAGTTTCTCTCCCACATTAACATGCGTTTTCATACCAGCTTTACACCCCCATCAACTATGCTCTAGTACAAGACATATGTGTGTGTGGTCTTCAACAATCGCGTTAGTTTGCTTCTAGTCAAGGGGGGATACGGATGGCTGCTCTTTCACCACTGATTTTAGAAGAGATTACATTAAAACAGAGGTACTTGCGCACCAAAAGAGTTCTGGATTTTCTGGTAATCCTACTTTTACTCCCACTTCTCTGCCTGGTGATGTTGATAGTAGCTGTCTTAATTCGCCTCGATTCCGAGGGGCCAGTCCTCTACCGGCAAAAACGGGTGGGCCAGGATGGTGTCGAGTTTGAAATGCTCAAGTTTCGCTCGATGCAGATCAATAATGACGATTCGCTTCATCGTGAGGCAGTAAAGCGCTATATGAATGGTGATATGCTTAACCATGACGGCGGCTCTGTCGGTACACTTTACAAACTGGTGGATGACCCACGGATTACCAGGGTCGGACGCATTATCCGTAAACTCAGCATTGATGAGCTGCCCCAATTCATTAATGTTTTGCGTGGTGAGATGAGCGTGGTGGGGCCGCGTCCGCCGTTGTCTTATGAAGTGGAGGGGTATAGCCTGCGTGATAGTTTGCGCTTATGCGGGAAACCAGGAATTACAGGTTACTGGCAGGTATACGGACGCAGCCGGGTGACTTTTGAAGAAATGGTGGAGATGGATATCAGCTACCTTCGCCAGCAGTCAATTTTACAGGATGTCAAGCTAATTATCCTCACCGTTCCTGTAGCAGCTTTGGGACGTGGTGGGGCATAGCGCAACAAGACAGCACACACGCATTGAGTAAACGCCACCGGCGACCGCTGGTGGCGTTTACTCAATGCGTGTGTTATTCAATCTCCATCAGGAGATACTGGACAATACTTTGTAGCTGGATACGATGCAGATAGTAAGGACGTCCCAGCAGTTTTCTATACTTACGCCGCTCGCATCGTTCGATGCGCTCAATAAGCAGGTGCATTCTAGCCGGGTCAATGAATACAGTAAATATAGAATAACCAGTCAAATTTTTTAGAAATTCAACAACTGGTTGCTGTCGTTGATCGGTTATAGCTACTGTTAAGGAACCACGCGCGGCTCCAACGACAATGAATTGGTGATCTTTCATCAATTCCAGGGGCAAGATACGGTGGTAACGGCTTGGCACACGTCGAATGCTGTCAAGTCGAGGGATGGAACTGTCGAATGGCCTATCTGCCATCATTGCCATCGTCTCCATATTAAAAATGGCCCTTCAAAATAGAATGGGTGTATGTGAAGGAAAGTGTAGCAGATGATTATGTACATATGATGTTGAAGCAGAAGATAAAACGGTGTCAGTCTCTTGTATTTAGTGAAAATACCGTCACACAAGAGGAAACAGGCGCAGAATTGTAGTTCTGCGCCTGTTTCCTCTTGTGTGGAAAGGTGGTTGTTGCTATCCTGAGACAGCCTGTAAGGTGCGTACAAGCTCTTTGCTATCTTGTTCGTCCGATGAGTAACGGATCATGGTATAACCTACCCCTGGGACGGTCAAGATATAGCGAGGATTGCCCGGGTCTGGCTCAACCTTCTGGCGAAGATGACGGATGTGCGCTTTGATGAGGCAGCTATCGCCATCGTTGCCAAATCCCCAGATGTGCGAAACTATCTGATTAGCCGTACAAACATTGTTGGCATTTACTGCCAGCAAATGCAGCAACTTACTTTCAGTAGGTGTCAGGCGCGCCACTTTCCCATTGACACGCACCTCGTTGTGCAGCGAATCGACCTGGAGCGGTCCCACCTTAACGATTGATGATGGTCGCTGGCTCAGAGTCGAACGTCCTCTTCGACATACTGCTCGAATACGAGCCAGGATTTGTGAGGGAAAGAATGGTTTGCGTAAATAATCATCAGCGCCAGATTCCAGGCATTTTACCTCATCCTGTACATCTTTCCCATCAGTAACAACCAGTACGAGCGCGTCATGGATATGACGCATATCGCGGCACATGGCAAGAGCATCGACATCCTTCAATGCTGAATCCAAAATAACGAGGTCTGGTTTTTGTTCTTCCCATTCAACCTTTGCCCGTTCACCGCTATAAGCGCGATGAACCTCGTATCCCAATGTTTTCAGCCAGCTGGTGAGCATCTCGACCAGGTCGCGGTCATTATCTACAATCAACAACTTCATACTTCCCCCTTGCTGTCCAGGCTGTCATTCCCTATCAAACTGTAATTGTAACCAAATAAAATTAAAACATACAACGCAACAATATTCAATTGCTCAAATGCAGTAGATCAAAATATTTCTTTTCTATGTTTTGATCTATCAAACATCCTTGCCCCCCTTAAATGCAGTATATGAAGAAGCGGCCTGGGTACGGTTAGTCACTCCGAGTTTTCGCAGGATATTTTGTATGTGTTTACCTACCGTGAAGCGAGATATGGCGAGCTGCGAGGCGATTTGCTTGTTACTAAGTCCCAGGCGCATGAGCTGGAAGATTTTATCCTCCTGTGGAGTGAGATGTGACAATGGAGATACTTCTTTATTTAGTAGAGGAATATTGGGATGAATGTCAGATGAATTTTGATTTTGATCTGCGGGTGTAGATGCGCTCGTATCACTTTCTGATGTAATCCGATTCATTTCCAGTGTAAGGCATTTTTGGATGAGCAAGTGAATCAGTCTTGAAGCGATTGATGGTGTCATGACCATCTCTCCACGATGCAAGCCTGGCAGGAGTTGGGCCATTTCAGAGGCGAGAACGTCTTTAGTGAGGTAGCCTGAAGCGCCGGCAAGCATAGTTTCGAGAAGTAAATCATCGTTAAGCGTTGCTGACAGGACAACGATTGCGGGTGGCGCGCTGCGCTGCCACAGTACACGAACAAGTTCCGATCCGTTGCCATCAGGTAGTGAAAGGTCCACGAAGACCACGTCAACTTTTGTGTGTTGAATCTGTGTAAGTGCATCCTGGCAAGAATTTGCTTCAGCAACAACGGTAAATCCCTTGATAGTATTGATAACTTTGCGCAGCCCTTGACGTAGTAACTCATGGTCGTCTACGATCATCAAACGCAAAGATCGTTCTTCGGACAAGCCTCCCTTGCCGGGCGTCGAATATGTGGATTTACTCATGTTATCGTTTTTCCAGTGTTGATGCTGAAGTTTGTAAGTCCTGTATTACCTTACGCGCTTCGCTCATGGTACGCTCTACGTTGCCTTTTAATATTTTTATTTCATCTGCATTCAGGTATAACTTGTCGTCTTGTCTGTTGCGTAGCAGGAGCAAGCTAAACTGTAAGTGCAAGGCGCTAAGTTCTTGTAGAAGCCCGTCATGTAGTTCGTGTGTCAGGAATGAGCGCTCGTGTTCAATTGCGCCAGAAATTTCCTGGGAGCGTTGTAGCATGAGCAGATCGTGTTCATGTTGAACCTGGAGCAGTTCTAGCGCATTGTAAGTAGACTTTTTGGCATAGCGACTAATGCGCTCTACGAGCAGAGGTGTGGTGCATGAGATAAACGCGATGATAAACAGGAGGAGGAGCAGGTTTTGTAAAAGACTCGCGTACATGACAGCCAGTATGATGCATATATCTATGGCAACCAGGATGGAGATGCCCACGTAACGAGAGAGACGGAATTTACTGGCTAAGCCCAGACCAAGTAATAATACAAGGATACTGGCAATAAGCGCGAGAGCTAAACCAGGTAAACGTATGAGCAAAGAATTGTCTGCGTCAGGAGATAGCAGTGCATGTAGGCGGAGGCCGATGATCCCCATGAGCAATAGCAAGCCGAATTTAATAGCTGAGTAGAGAGAGAGAAAACGAAAACGCGCTAACCAGACGAAATCCGTTTCAGGTGCCGGTCTTCTCAATTCGTTTAGTACAGTAAATATCAACGATTGTATGGTTTGAAGTATTTTCCGCATAAGATTGTTCTCCACAATCGACGACCTGGTCAGGCTGCTTGCAGCCTTATGCACTCCATACAATTACAAAATCAAAGATCATGTAATTACTCACATGCACCGGGTTGATGGGCAGGTAAATGCATTGGTGTCCAAAAAAAAATCTCTCCGTTGCTAACTATAGACGATTTTTCTTCGTCTTGCAATGAAAAAGTCCATTATTACTCCTATCGTAATAGCTTGCTCCTTTGCTTTCGGAAATCTTCCAGGATCAACGGTCAGTGACAGCGTTTGCGTGGGCGGGGAAACCCTCGAAATCCGCCAGCGCGCGCGTCGTCTTGCTCAGCGAGGGGTAGCCCTCGGCGGTAACGTAGGCAATGCCGGTGCGTTTCAAAAAGTCGAAAACCGATGTGCAGGAAAAGGTATGGGCGAAGCCACCGGTAGGTAGCACTGCGTTGGTTCCCACACAATAGTTGCCAACGCAGAAAGGCGTGTGCGGCCCAAGCAATATCTCGCCCGCGTTTCGCAGGCGCGGCAGTAGCGCGAATGGCTCGCGTACCTGCACTTCGAGATGTTCGGGCGCGTACTCATTGACGAAATCCACTGCCTCCTGCATACTTTCAGCCAGCACGATGCCGCCCGTTCCCTGGGGCGCTTCAAATACCGTCTGCACGAACTCGCGCCGCCACGCAGGTAATGCAGCGATTTTTTCGGGCAGGGCGACCAGAACAGCTTCCGCCAGCTTGCGATCATCAGTCACCAGCAGGCTGGAGGAATCGGGGCCATGTTCGGCTTCGATAATCAGGTCGCGTGCCAGCAATTCGACGCTGGCGCTGGCATCGGCCAGGGTAATCGATTCGCTTGGTCCGGCAGGTAATCCCACATCGACGACGCCATACAGGATGCGTTTGGCGGCGGCGACGTAGCCACTGCCGGGGCCGGTAATCTTATGCACACGCCGGATGGTGGCGGTTCCGTAAGCCAGCGCGGCGATGGCCTGCGCGCCACCAACGCGATAGATTTCATGCGCGCCGCACAAATCGGCTGCTACCAGCGAGGCCGGGTCAACGCTGCCATCAGGCGCGGGCGGCGTGCAGACCACGATGCGCGGCACGCCCGCGATGCTGGCCGGAGTGGTGAGCATGTACATCACCGATGGAAATGCGCCCTTGCCGCGCGGCACATACAATCCTACCGAACTGATGGGGCTGATCTTCTCACCCGCCATCACGCCCGGTTCCACCTCAGTGAACCACTGCTCCTGCGGCATCTGGCGTTCGTGAAAGGTGCGCACGTTGGAAATAGCATGTTGAATAGCAGCATAGATATCCCTGTCGAGTTTGCGGTGCGCCTCCTCAATCTCTTCAGGGCTGACACGCAGTTGCGCCGGAGTCAACTGCACGCGGTCGAAACGCGCGGTCAGTTCGATCAGGGCGTCATCACCGCGCTCGCGCACAGCTCGCACGATGGGCAAAACGCGCTCGACGAGTTCGTCGATTTGTAGCTCCGCCCGGCGGAGCAGGCGCGCGCGCCGCGCCGCATCCATATGTGAAAGCTCATAGAAATGTATCATCGTACTATTACGCTAAACCTTTCCGCTTCATCTGTTCCAGGTCAAAGTCCGCCGGAGCCATCGGGCTAATTCCGGCTTCGGCGCAGGCCCAACCGATCAATTGAAAGCCAATCTCCAGCCCCTGGACGACGTGGATTGGATCGTAGGTGGTGAGCAGGCTCAGACAGCGTTGTCGCAACTCGATCGATTGTTCGGCGCTGACGTGTTCCGCGTAGCCCTGCAAAATGGCTGTGTGTGGCTGAAATTCTTGATACTGGAGTTTATAAGTAGCGGCCAGCAGCAGCAGCCAGTAGCCGACCTGGCTTCCTTCCAGCGTGGTGTCGGATTGGCGGTCGCTATGTACATGATCTCCACTTTGCACATCGGCCAGTTCTTGCAGTTCGTCGGCCAGGCGCGCCGCGAGGTAGGCGGAGCTATGCTCCTGCAACAGGCGCGAGGTGTTGGACTCCTCGCTCATATCGTGGTCGCGCAGGTAGATGTAGACGCTGTACAACTGGCGCATGGCCTTTTCGAGTGGCGCGGCCAGTTGCGCCGCTTCGTTGTACACCTCGTCCGGGTCAAAGACACGTTCGGCTATCGTCTCGTATGAGCCATCGGGAAGCAGGCGGCGATAATAACAACTGCGGTAGCCCGCGTGGCAGGCCGCGTCGCCGTGTTGTGTGACGCGGATGAGCAGGCTGTTCTCTTCGCAATTGACGTAGATCGCGCGTACTTCCTGTGTATGGCCCGACTGTTCGCCTTTGCGCCAGAGCGAGTTTCTTGAGCGGCTAAAAAAGTGGGTATAGCCCGTCTCGCGCGTCCGGTCGAAGGCGGCCTGGTTCATAAAAGCAACCATCAGCACTTCGTTGCTAGCATCGTCCTGGATAACGGCGGGAATCAACCCCTCTCGATCAAAGCTCAGCATGACGTACCGTTACTCCTTTCGCGGCTAAATACGCTTTGGCCTCTCGTATACGAAACTCGCCGAAGTGAAAGATAGAGGCTGCCAGTACAGCATCGGCCTCACCGGCTGTTAAGCCCTCGTAAAGATGCTCCAACGTTCCCACGCCGCCGGAAGCAATGACCGGCACAGAGATGGCCCGCGCGATGCTGGCGGTGAGCGCGAGTTCGTAGCCCTGCTGCGTGCCGTCGCGGTCCATGCTGGTGAGCAGAATCTCGCCCGCGCCCAATTCTACGCCGCGCCGCGCCCATTCGATGGCATCCCTGCCGGTAGGGGTGCGCCCTCCATGAATGAAAACCTCGTACCCGCTCGGCATGGCCGCGTTGCTGCGCGCGTCGATTGCCAGGATAATGCACTGCGCTCCGAATTGTTCCGCTCCCGCGCGCAGCAGGTCGGGATGCTGAACGGCGGCGGTGTTCAGCGAGGTCTTGTCCGCGCCTGCGGCCAGCGTTGCGCGAATATCCTCGACGCTGCGAATGCCGCCGCCCACCGTCACCGGAATAAAAACCTGTTCGGTAGTGCGCCGCACCACATCGAGCATGGTGGCGCGATTTTCAACCGAGGCCGTGATGTCCAGAAAAACCAGTTCATCCGCGCCTTCATTATTATAAAACGTCGCCAGCTCAACCGGGTCTCCCGCGTCGCGCAAATTGACGAAGTTGACCCCCTTCACGACGCGCCCGGCGGTCACATCAAGGCAAGGGATGATACGTTTAGTCAACATAGCTCTCCCTTTCACACACTTGAATGGCTGTCGCCAGGTCGATAGCGCCGCTATAGAGAGCCTTGCCCACAATGGCTCCCTCGATACCCAGCTTCGCGATTGCTCGCAGGTCATCGATAGCGCTGATGCCGCCCGATGCAATCAACGCGCTGCGCTGCGGTGCGCTGCTAATGGCTGCTTGCATAGCTTGCAGCCCTGGCAGGTTCGGACCTTGCAACGCGCCATCACGCGCAATATCGGTGTAAATGAAGCGTTGTACGCCGCTCACGCAGAGTTCGCCTGCCAGCGTTGTAGCTCGTATCTGTGACGTTTCGCGCCATCCAGCAATAGCTACTCGTCCATCCCGCGCATCCAGCCCGACGGTGATGCGCTCAGGCCAGCGTTGTAACCCTTCTTGCAACAGAGTTTGATTGGTGATGGCGATGGTGCCGAGTACGACGCGATCGATGCCTATATCTAACATACGTTGCATATCGGCCAGAGTTCGCATCCCGCCGCCGTATTCGATATGGAGCGAGACCCCTTTACATATACGTGCGATGATCTCAAAATTTGTGGGTTGACCTGTAATCGCGCCGTCCAGATCGACGATATGGAGCCAGCTTGCGCCCGCATCCTGCCAGCGCCGCGCGACTTGCACGGGGTCGGCATCGTAGGTGGTGAGCCTGTCAAAATCCCCCTGGTACAGGCGCACGCACTTGCCATCTTTTATATCGATGGCCGGAAATAGTATCATCTCTGCACCTCCCGCGTCCACTTCACGAAATTGCTGAGCAGGCGCAGACCCGCCACGCCGCTTTTCTCCGGGTGAAACTGCGTTCCCCAGACGCGCTCGGTGACGATGACGCTGCAAAAAGGCGAGCCGTAGTCGGTCACGGCTGCCACGCCTTGCGTATCCTGCGGCTCAACATAGTAGGAATGCGCGAAATAGAAATACTCCCGCGGCGCGATACCGGCGAAAATGGGCAGGTTGTCGCGCAGTGGTGTGACCTGATTCCAGCCCATATGAGGTATTTTGGGTCCGTGTGGAATGCGTCGCACCTCGCCGCGAAAGAGACTCAGCCCGCCAACTTCCCCCTCAGCATGATGATCGGCCAGCAGTTGCATCCCCAGGCAGATACCCAGGAACGGTTTGCCCTGCCGCGTAGCCTCGCGGATAGCATCATCCAATCCACGTTCCGTCATCCGCGCCATAGCCGCGCCGCCCGAACCAACCCCCGGCAGCACGATAGCACGCGCCTCTGCCACAACGCGCGGATCGCCGGTGACTTGCGCGTTTTCGCCCAGGTAGGCTAATGCTCTGGCGATGCTGCGTATATTGCCCGCGCCATAGTCAATAATAGCAATCATTGTTTGGCTCTCCACGCGCCCGCTCCGTTATTGCCCATCAATACCGCGTGTGCTAAGCCCAGCCAGCTTATGGCCGATGGATAGCGCGTCTCATCCAGTAGATTGATGGTGAGTAATGGGCAACACATCAATGCCAGTTGTATGATTTCTTGCCAGTTATCGGGTAAAGCATGTTGCGAACGTAGTTCCGCAACTAAAGGTGTCACTAAATATTCAAATTTGGTCGCTAAAATAGCCTGACGTACAGGCGAGAGCAGATAATCATGTTCAATTACAATCGTCGCGTCGCGTACTGACACCGCGAGATGGAGGTCACGCGCGACCTCCTGTGGAAAGTACATCCATGTCGCGTATACATTGTGATACATAGGTTTAATTATGTCAAATAATGGAGAATGCCTGCCTGCGAAAGCCGGGTCAAAGTAGAGGTAATCGCGCTGGTTTTCCAGAAAAACATTGCCGAAGTGGGCATCGCCGTGTCCGATCACCGTCATCATTGCCTGCGCGGGATGCAGCACCATCTTACCTCGCTCGATCAGTTCACCCAGGGAACAGGGCTGCTCGATCCCCTGAATGATCCAATGATAGCGCAATAGATCATTGAATGCGATGTACTGTCGCTGATTGTTGCTATTACCCGGCAAAGCCACAGCTTTCCCACTATAAAAGCTGTCGAACCGATTTCCAGCCAGGCGGTGCCAGAATAACTGGTGGATGGGCGCTTGCGCGTGCTGTTCCGCTGTCGCTTGCGCAAGGGTAGCGCGATAGATGGCAAGCAAACGTTCGCATTCCCTGCGCTCGGTAGCCACGAGCGTTTCAAGCGTGATGTCGTTGCTCTGGTCCGTCTCGCAATCGCGCATCAAGTCGAACATCACCGGCCACTTTACGACGGGATAGATCACCATCTGCTGTTCTTTTTCATGCACGAGACGCAACGGTTTAACGATATTGTACCCGGCCTGTTGCAGCAATTCGGCATGGTAGTATTCTGCGAGGACGCCCTGTTCCTCGACATGCGTCTTGAAGAAAAAATTCTGCCCGTCGCTATGGTAAATGCCATTGAACGAATTCAGCGAGACGGCCCTGGGCGTCAGGCTGACTCGTTGCGTTTGCAGGCGCATATGACGCGCAAACCACAGGCGCAGCAGCCGTTCGGCCTTTTCACGTTCCTGAAACTGCATATGCTGGATGGTCGAAAGACTATCCAGATGAAAAAGAAGCTCAGGCAGGCGCGTTATGTCATCTATCGTGAAATCCGGTTGGCTTTGTGCCAGTAAATCGCACGCTTCGGCTGTGCGCGTTCCCGTCAGCACGGCAACGGTCAATGCGCCAGTAGCGCGACCGCCGAGTATGTCACTGGTGGAATCCCCGATCACGATATATGGTTCAGCCTGTTGGATAGTACGATGCTGTATGATAGCCTCTTCATAATCATGATTTAT
>DASTKD010000512.1:0-2769 GCA_035716135.1 Ktedonobacteraceae bacterium | reverse complement strand
CCTAATACGCCCACTCCAGAAATGCGAATGCAGACTGTTCAAAACTTGAGAGCCATAGGAGTAATAACTTTTATTGCTGTCCGACCAATATTACCAAATGTTGATGATGAAGAATATGAGAAAATATTCGATAAAGGTTTAGTTGCCGGGTGCAGTGGGTTTATCTTAGGACCTCTTTATGCTGATGATAAGGGAGTATTTGTGCGGTTTATACCACCTGAAGTATTAAGGGAGTTAGCAAACGCCAGGGAAGCTGTTTCTTGGTCTGCTCATTCGCCCATTTGGACACGGTACGAAGATAAAGATCGCCTCGAGCGTCTTGTGTCAGTAGTAGAAGTAAAGGGGGGAAGGGTTTTTATGTCATCCGTCGATGCGATAACATCTATCAAAGGCAAATAAATTTAATACTTGTTTTCTCATGTTCTTAACCAGCTTTTCTCTGTGAATACGCATTTTCTGCCGTGTGAGCGGGCTATGACAACCACCTGCCTCCCTTGTTTGCGCCTTCCTCAACCGTGACGTATAATTAGCGTACAAGGTCAATTACATTAAAGGAGGCGCGATGGGGCGTCTCCGTGTTTTTGGAAGAATTGAGGGAGTTATGTACAAAGGTCAATCAGGCATGTGGTCCTGGCTATTTCATCGTATCTCCGGGCTGGGTATACTCTTATTTCTCCTGATCCATGTGGTGGACATTGGGCTGCTAAACTTTGGCTCCAAAGTGTATAACGAGGGCATCTCGCTCTTCGGTACCGCCACCGTGCGCGTTCTCTCGATGGCGCTGATTGGCGGCCTGCTTTATCATTCTTTCAATGGCGTGCGCATCATCTTGATTGATTTCTGGCCGAAAGGCGCGCGCTACCAGGGGATGATGTTCGTCATCGTAATGGCGCTCACCATTATCTGCTTCCTGCCGATGGCCTATTTTGTCATGGGGCCTGTTTTTGGTTGGCCTACCGGTAACATGGCCGGTGGTATGTAGCCTTAGATGCGGTAAGTAATTGCCCGTTTCACGTAAGGAGTAATTCGTATGCGTATTCCGAGTGGGTATGGCCCGCGCCCGGCGGGCGCTGGCGGCTTTGAAACGTTTTCCTGGTATTTTTTCCGTATCTCCGGCGTAGCGCTGATCTTTCTGGCTCTTATTCACATATTACTGAATCACGTCACAACCGACGTGTCTTGCACCAGCTATCAGTTGGTCGCCTTGCGCTATACCAACCCTTTCTGGCGTCTGTATGACTGGCTGCTGCTGACGTTGGCGCTGCTGCACGGTATGAACGGCCTGCGCGTGGTCATCGACGACTACGTGCATTCGCGTGGATGGCGGTTGACACTCCAATCTGTGGCTGGACTGGTGACGCTGACCTATTTAATGCTCGGCACCATTACGCTCATCACGTTCCAGGCGACAGGCGCATTGGGGCCTAATTGTCTGCACTAGAAGCGAGGATATGCGATGTACTATAAATTTGACGTGGTGATCGTCGGCGCGGGCGGCGCGGGCCTGATGGCTGCCATGCAGCTTGAGGGGGCCAGCGTAGCCGTGCTGACGAAGGTCTACCCGACCCGTTCCCACACGGGAGCAGCGCAGGGTGGTGTGGCTGCCGCGCTCGGCAACCAGGAAGAAGATCACTGGAAATGGCACATGTACGATACCGTCAAGGGCGGCGATTACCTGGTCGATCAACCGGCGGCGGAGGTGCTGACACGCGAAGCCATCGATGCCATTTACGAACTGGAGCATCGCGGCTTGCCCTTCAATCGCACTGCCGACGGGCGCATTGACCAGCGGCGTTTCGGTGGGCATACGCGCAACTACGGCGAAGCTGCCGTGCGCCGTTCGTGCTACGCGGCAGACCGCACAGGGCATATGCTGCTGCAAACCATGTACCAGAACGCCATCAAAAACCAGGTGCGTTTCTTCAACGAATACCTGGTGCTTGACCTGTTGCTGAACGACGGGCAGGCGTGCGGCGTGGTAGCGATGGAGATTCGCACAGGCGAAATACATACCTTCCATGCCAAAGCCGTCATGTTCGCCACCGGCGGCTACGGGCGCGCCTGGCGCATCACCAGCAACGCTTTCGCCTGCATGGGCGACGGCATGGCGATTGCCTACCGGCGCGGTATCCCTCTGCAAGATATGGAGATGTACCAGTTCCACCCTACCGGCATTTATAAGATAGGGGTACTGATGAGCGAGGCGGCGCGCGGCGAGGGCGGCAGGCTGCTTAACAACGAGGGCGAATACTTCATGGAACGCTACATGCCCACCCTCAAAGACCTGGCCCCGCGCGATATTGTGTCGCGCTGCATTCTCCAGGAGGTTCACGAGGGACGCGGCATCGACGGCAAAGACTACGTGTACCTCGATTTGACCCACCTGGGGGCGAAGGTGATTAACGAGAAGTTGCCCGATGTTACCGATTTCGCGCGTAACTACCTGGGCGTCGAGCCGATTACCGAGCCGGTACCTATCCAGCCGACCGCGCACTACGCGATGGGCGGCATTCCCACCGACATTGATGCGCGTGTGGTGATCGATCCGCAGTGGACACCATTCCCTGGCTTCTACGCGGCAGGCGAAGTAGCCTGCGTCTCAGTGCATGGCGCGAACCGCCTGGGAACTAACTCACTGGTAGACCTGATCGTCTTTGGGCGACGCGCCGGCAAACACATGGCGACGTTTGTCAAAGAAAGCTCACACGCGCCACTACCACCTGAGCCAGAAACCTACTCGCGCGAACTGGTCAGCAATCTGTTCACTTC
>DASTKD010000511.1:0-6504 GCA_035716135.1 Ktedonobacteraceae bacterium | reverse complement strand
TTTGCTGGCAACATATACTGATCCTTTCATGATCGATGAGCGAGGAGAATTTGAGGAGGCAGGCAAGACGAAAGAATATAGACAGCATCTAAGCCGCGCGGCAGATGCTGCTATGTTGTCTTACCCAAAATGGGGAATACTCAGCGATTGGAGGAGATCAGGTGTATCATTGGCATGGATTCTGTCCTTGTGATTCGGTTGGCATGGTAGAGCCTCTGTGTAATTATACCACATGGCAGGCGAATGGTGGCGAGGAAAGCGACCGCAAGGGTCGCCTCTACAATGAACGGGCCTGGAAGCCGCATCGTGGTCATAGTAGAGGCGACCCTTGCGGTCGCCTTCCTTGTTTACTGCCCCCACGCATATACCAGCGTCGTATTAAGCACAAAGAGCAGCGCGAATACCACGCCCCATACGCGCTGGCCTGCGGCGTAGAGATCTACGGCGGCTGAACCGAAGAAGACGATTTGCAGGAGCAAGCGCCAGATGCCGTTCAGATGCCATGTAGCTTGTGGTGATCCGAATAAAGCCCACACAACTATAGCCAGCGCTGGAAAGCCGATGCCGAGCGCGATTTTGGCGAATGCTCCTGAGCCGGTTGAGAAGCCCCAGAATGCCAGCGCGGCCAGGACGCCCAGTTCCAGTAGAAAGGCCAATCCCAGATTCGCGTTTTTGAGAATTGTAAGAAACATATCCATTATACCTTTCAAAGGTCATCCATTTTTTTCAGTAGCCTCTGATCGACTCAGGCCATCGATGAACAGATTGATAAGCCAGTGGAAACTGGCGTCCGTGTCTATGGGTATGCCGAAACCACCTGCCACTTCCAGCGAGATGAAGCCCTGCACAATGCTGCGCAGGCCGCGAATGGCGTGAATGGCGTCTTCCTCGCCGAGTTTGTATGGCGCGAATACAGCCAGAACGACTTCCACGACCTGTTGTGCGGTGGCTCCTACCTGCGGGTCGTCAGGTGGCGGCGCTTGCAACGTGAGAGCATAGCGTCCGGGCGTTTGCCTCGCATAAGCCCGGTAAGCATCGGCCAGCGCGATAATAGCCTCCTCGCGCGATTTTCCCACCGTCGCTCGTGTCACGTAATCGCGCAAATCGCGCAAACAGTAGAGCGCCAGGTCGTGTTTAAGGCCGGACAAGCCCGCGACGTGATTGTACAGGGAGGGCGTTTTCACATGCAGGCGCTCGGCCAGGCGACCAAGCGCGAGCTGTTCGATGCCCTCCTCGTCTACCAATTTTGCCGCAGCCTCCACCACACTTGCCCGATCCAGCCCCATTCTATGCGACATGCTGCCGTTTTCTTTCCTCTTTCGCCAGCGACTGCTCCATGACGCGAATAGCGCGTTGCATGTCCGCCTGGGGCTGGCTGAGCATACGGCCATGTCCGACGGTCAGCACGGATGGCTGGAGGGCCAACAGTTTGCGCGCGCTCTCCAGGGCAAGCCCCTTGTGCCAGGTCGCAAAGGCCGGCAGGGGGAAGAGTAATTCAAACGTCCCCGAAACAGCAACACCGCCCTGCGTCTGGAAAGCATCGCCAGCGATCAGCGAGCGATCTCGCGTGTCGAGAAAAGCGATATGGCCGGGAGTGTGTCCGGGCGTGGCGATCACTTCGAGCGAGCCGATACGATCTCCCTCGTGCAAAAGAAGCGTTGGCTTCGTCGAGCAAATGGGATAGCCGCCCTTCAAAGGTGCCTGCGGCTCGGAGGGGTCAAGGCTCTTATCGCCGGTCAGAAAACGCGCATCTCGCTCGCTTATGCCAACCGGGACATCCGGCAAGGCATCATGTAGTGCATCTAGCGAGCCGACATGATCGACGTGAGCATGGGTCAACACGATACGTGCAATGGGAAAGCCCAGCTTGCGCGCCTCCTGCATAATCGCCTGCGCCTGTCCACCCATATTGGTGTCGATTACCGTAAAGCCGTCGTCTTCGCGCACCAGGTAGCAATTGAAGGCCACCAGACGGGTCAATTGAAAAAGGTTGTTGCTAAAAGCTGTCACTTTCATAGTTCGTTTTATCCTCTCTACTAATTACGTTAGCCTAATAACTAATCACATTAGTATATTAAACTAATGTGATTAGTTTGTCAAGAGGAGAAAAGAATCTTCCCTGTCATCCTGAGCGCAGCGAAGGATCTGCACGATGCCAACAAGAGATCCTTCGCTGCGCTCAGGATGACAGGCGGAACGAGGGGTAACAGGCAAAACGAGGATGACAGGAGGCTGCCTGAGCAGATGAAGGTTTTATGGTTCATGGAAAGCTTCTGGCTTCTTTTCCTGTTCCACGGCTTCGAGGGTGATGACTCCTAACCACCGGGCGACAAGGGGAATGGTGGTACCTTGCAGCAGCACGGAGGCGAAGACCACGAAGAAGACCAGATCGAAGAGCAGAGAGGCGTTGTGCAGACCGGCCAGCAATGGGAAGGTCGCCAGTACAATCGGGACGGCTCCCCGCAGTCCTACCCACGAGACGAAGAGTTTTTCGCGGAAGGACATTTTCATGGGGAGCAGGGTAATCAGGACGCTCACCGGACGAGCAATGAAAATGGCGACTGCGGTGATAAGGAGTCCAGTGCCGAAGACAGCAGGGAGATGTGAGGGGAAGATGAGCAACCCTAAGATTAAAAACATGGCAATTTGTGTGAGCCAGGCGATGCTATCGTGAAAGCGGGTGAGCCGGTTTACGCGCTGGACAGAACTGTTGCCCAGCAGGAGACCCACGAGGTAGACCGCCAGGAATCCGCTGCCTCCAAGTGTGGCCGTCAGTCCGTATGCCAGCAAAACGAGCGCGATGGTCAGCACCGGATAAAGCCCGGCCTCCTCCAGCTTGAGGCGACCGATAAGATAGATTGCTCCCCGGCCAAGCAGCAGCCCCAGTACGGCTCCGATCCCCATTTGTTGCACGAATAGCAGGAGCAGGGCAAGTACAGATTCATGGGGATTGGTGAGAAGGTTGGTGAGACCAATGGTGAGAAAAACTGCCATCGGGTCGTTTATGCCCGATTCCAGTTCGAGCAACGGAATCAGTTTTCCTGAGAGGTTGAGATTTCTGGCACCCAGCACGCTGAACACCGCAGCGGCATCGGTTGCCGAGATGATCCCGCCCAGGAGCAATCCCTCGATGAACGTGACATGGAAAATCAAGATGGCGAAGACAGCCACCACTACGGCAGTCAGCAGTACTCCTATGGTGGAAAGGGCTAAAGCGCCTCCAAGAGCGGGGCGCACGACCTTCCACTCGGTATCCAATCCTCCGGCGAAGAGGATGAAGGCCAGAGAAACCACTCCGACGGCTTGCGCCACCGATGCATTATCGAAATAAATACCGCCCGGCCCGTCTGAACCAGCCAGCATACCGATGCCCAGGAAGAGCAGCAAGGCCGGAATGCCCAGCCTGCTGGAGACCTTCCAGGCGAGAATACTCAAAAGGAGCAGCACGGCGGAAACAAGCAGCCATTCATCAAAATGCATTCGAGGTTCTCCTTCACCTGTGTGTTCAGGGGTATCTCTTATAGAGCGTATCACCTATCTATGCTGGTGACAAATTTCTCGTCTATTACTGATAACTTGACACAGCAATAGGATAGATGCTAATATTTCAGTATATGCTGAAGATTTGAAAAAAGCAGAAAGTCAACGTCTATACTATGCAAGAAGGCTACAAAGCACTCGCCGACCCTACGCGACGGCGCATCTTGAAATACCTGCGAGGAGGAGAACGTAACGCGGGCGAACTGGCCGAATATACCGGCGTCGGGCGTACCGCGCTTTCGCATCACCTGATGGTCTTGAAAATGGCCGACCTGGTGCGTGTCGAGCGGCGCGGGCAGTTTCAGGTCTATTCGCTCAATACAACCGTCTTCCAGGACCTGCTCACCGAGATTATGGGCTGGCTGGGAGGGCTAGACTCATCAAATGGCGTAGAACAAATCGAACATCCCGGCGAATATCCTGTAGTATCTGAATTAGAACATGACGAACACGAGGAGGAACATAATGGAACCCTCTGACAATGCTGGCGATAAAATGACCCCTACATCTTCATTTTTCAATCCGACAACAATGCTGGCTCTTTTGATTATTGTGGCGCAGGTACTCATCTCAGCGGGAACCTATCCGTTTTTGCCGCCGGTGGTACCTTCGCACTTTGACGCATCCGGGCAGGTTAATGGCTACCTGCCCAAACTTGTCAATGCCATCCTGATTCCTGGCATCAGTATAGTACTGTTCCTCATTTTGCGCTTTGCTACGCAGGTTGGCCCGAACCTGGGCTACCGGAACCAGCGTCGCGCCAACGCCCAAATAGTCAACCTGATCCTGGTGGGCATTCTCCTGTTCTTGCTGGTGATCCAGTTGCTCACTACGGCCTATGCCCTGGGAGCGAAGGTGGACATTTCGCTGGTGGTTTGCCTGGCGGTCTCAGTCCTGTTCATGTTCCTCGGCAACTACCTGGGCAAGCTGCGGCGCAACTTCTGGGCTGGTATACGGACACCCTGGACGCTCGCCAGCGACATCGTATGGGAAAGGACACACCGCCTGGGCGGCTGGCTGTTCGTGCTGGTCGGCTTTATCGGGCTAATTACCAGCTTCTTTCCGCCATTGCGCTTTATCGGCCTGTTCGTGCCACTGATAATCGTGGTAATCGTTCTGGTCGCGTACTCGTATATCGCCTACCAGCGTTACACTGTTGAGGGCAAAGAACCCTTATCGCCTCCATTCAATGGCCGGGATGATGTGCCTGAGTAAATAGCGATTGGCTCTTGCACCATTGCCTTTGAAGCTCCATAATTTCAGCAGTAAGAAATCACGATTGGAGTCATTTGATTATGGGTATTGTCGCAGCCGCGCAAATAGCTTCTGTTTATTTCGACGCGAGGGCAAGCGCGCAGCGTGTTGCTGAGAGCATAGCCGAGGCCGCCCGGTCGGGCGCATGGCTGATTGTCTTTACGGAGTCGTGCATTCCCGGCTATCCTGACTTTGTATGGCGCGTCCCGTCTCGCTCTTCCAGTCCCAGCGCGGAGCCGTTCGCAACTTTTGAGAAGCGTTTTGTTGAGCAGGCCATCACGGTACCGGGTCCCGAAACAGCGATCATTGCGGCAGCTTGTCGCGCGCATCATATCATGGCGGTAGTAGGAGTCACCGAGCGTCCCACAGGTTCGGGAACGCTTTATAATACGCTGCTCTATTTTGGTGCCGATGGCGCTATACTTGGCCGACATCGCAAGCTGGTACCCACATTTGCCGAAAGACTGGTCTGGGGAGCTGGCGATGGCACCACCTTACGTACCATTACGACGCCGCATGGTATCCTGGGCGGATTGATTTGCTGGGAAAATATGATGCCGCTTGCCAGAACCACTCTCTACGCGCAGGGCGAGCAAATTCATGTTGCTCCCATGCAGGATTATGGTGATCGCTGGCACGCCTCGGTGCGCCATTTCGCCGCCGAGGGGCGCATGTGGGTAATCAGCGTGGGCGTCCTGATGCGTGAAACGGACTTCACGCCGGATTTAAGGGCTTTGGGCGTCTATCAACCTGACGAATTGATCGGCCCCGGCGATAGCGTGATCGTCGATCCCCTGGGCAATATCGTTGCGGGTCCGGCGCAAGGCAGCGAAACCATCTTATATGCCGACGCGCCTGCTGAAGCGACGCTCACCGCGCGGCGCGGGTTTGACGCGGTCGGCCATTATGGACGTGGAGACCTCTTCTCACTGACCTTGCGTGGCGTGCCTATCCCACTTGAAATAAATGCGTCGATTTCCATGTCTTCGATGAGCGATCATATCTGGAAACCATGCCCGGATGAGGAAACACTATAGAGTGGGGAAGAAAGCATCGTATGGGTAAAGGTTGGCGTAACTCTATTCGTGTCGCCCTGTTCCTCCTGTTCCTGTTCGCCACTATTCTTCTCGCGGCCCATTTCTGGCCTGCGAGCAATTCAAGTGAGGGCGTGAATGCCTGCGCTCCCGCGCAGTCGCAAAGTTCAGAGACGACCGCGCAAGCGCCACCGCTCTATCTCGGCCTTGATGCCTATCGCAACGTGGACAAGCTGGCGTATCTGGAACTGGGAGACCGGGTTGAGGGCGCGTCTACGGCTGATATCGGCGGCAGCAATGCCGATAATACGCATGTGGCGCGTATCTTGCCGGATGGAGAGCGGGTGCTTTTCGACCAGGTGGGACCTGGCATCATGACCTTTATGCGTATGCAGCAAAACTACGGTGGCCCCTGGCATCTCTCGCTGGATGGGCATAGCGCCGCGACCTTGAATACGAGCGATCTCGGGCAAACATCTCCGGCCAGCAGTCCCGCGAGCGACTTTCCCTATCCGCTTTCCCTCAATCCGGGGGAGAGCCAGGGCAGCAGCATTGTGGCAGCGTCCATACCGTTTCAGCAGAGTATGCAATGGACAGCGCAACACGCCAACGGCAACTTTTACGCGCTCTACCGCAAACTGCCTTACGGCAGCAAGCTTTCGACCTGGAACGGCCA
>DASTKD010000510.1:0-6461 GCA_035716135.1 Ktedonobacteraceae bacterium | reverse complement strand
GCCAGTAAGAGCAGGGGCAACACGAAGCCTATCACGATGCGCAGCCAGCCAATGGCATTCGTACTGAGCGGCGTCACAGTCGGTACATCCGAGGGTTTGACGGTGGCGGTGCCGGGCGCTGGTGTGGCTGCTGTTGCCGTGCTGGTGGCAGTGGCTGCCGGTCTGGCCGCCTGCGGATGCGACGGCACAGCCGGAGCGCCGGTAAAGGCGAAGGCGACTTCGGCCAGGATGCCGAGCAATACCAGGATAGCGGCAAATTGCAGCGGCTTCTCGGAGAGCGCGGGTGTGACGAGATACCAGTGACCCAGCCACATAGCCGTCATGACGCCGCCGAGCGCGAGCGCTGCCGCGAAGAAGCTGCCCACAATAAACACTCCCGCCAGGCTTGAAGAGGCCATGGGCCGGTAGATCATGCCCAGCACAAACAGGGTTATCAGTCCCGCCAGCACTGCCAGGCCACCGCTCACCAGGCGCAAGATACGCACGCGCGAAATAATGGTTCTCTCCTCGACTTTGCCATCCACACCCGCCTTTTTATCAGCCAGCAGGAAAATCGTATAGGGCAGCATCAGCAGGAAGAAAAGCAGCAGAGGCAGCGACAGGAAGCCCGTCCAATCTTTGTCGAGCAGGCTAAAGGTATTAAGCAACTGTGAGTTCGAGAAACCCAGTTGGAACAAATAGGTCAGCCCGGTTAAGAAGATGTAAATGAAGGCGTAAGTAATGAGAAAACTGCGCTTGACCATGTTGCGCCAGTCCAGCAGGAACAGTACGGCAAATGCTCCAATCGACAGTTCCGTCAGCACAATAAATAATATCAACGGCAGCGTAATCAGCATGGCAGATAATCAATCCTTTGGTCGCAAGTATCAAATAAGAGAAAGGTGTATAACCTTTTCTTTGTCGAAACAGATTATACACCTCGCAGGGTATAACGGCAAACATCTGGCATGCTTACAAGGCCATGATGCGAATACTGCTTACGCGCAGGAGAAGACCCTGGCTGTCCAGCACAAATGGCCCGTTGGAAAATGCATTTTTGCTACTCAGCGAGCGTATGGTTTTATGCCCATCGAGGGAAAGGTCCGCTTCATTTCCCTGTACTTCGATGCCGTAGGTGTGCCAGATGGTCCCTGGAACGTAGTCTAGCTGGAAGATTTGCAAGCCTTCTGGCAGGTTATCAGGAATAATCTGGATATAGCCCGTATAAAAGTTGGGGTCTGGTTGCTCAGCCGGTTGATAGTGGTTCAGCGTCGTGAAACCAGCCTCGAAGCCATCGCCTTGAGATGTCGGGTTCACGATCAGGGTAAAACCATTGGCTATCGGCTTCAGCACTTGCAGCACCTGCGCGCGTATCTCAATCGCGTAGCTGTGTACGGCTGGCATATAGGGGATGGTGAGGGTAGTTTCCGCGAGACTATTGACCTGCAACTGTCCCTGCACGATACTCCATCCCTGAGAACCATGCCAGTTCGCCAGGCCATGCGACCAATCCGCTGTGTACAACACCGTTCCTGCTGCCACTGTGGGTGATGCGGTGTACTGTACCGGCGGCGAAGCTGTAAGCGACGGGCGTGTCGTAGGAGTAGCACGCGCCGGAGCTGTTCCCTGGGCGCAGCCCACGAGCAAACAGATCAGGGAGATCATGAGAAGCAGCATAAGCGGTTTCAACAAAAGGGCATTAAAGCGTTTCCATAATAAATACTTCACCGGACAGGCTCCTCGCATAAAGAAACTTTCTAGCTAGTATAGATGGTTACTTTGAGAGCATAGCAAAAAAATTGTGATCTGTCCAGGGAGGTCATTAGCAAGTCTATGTCCATGAGGATGAGGGCGAAAACAAGGATGAGTGGGAGGGACGCAGTTGATCGCGTCCCTCCCACTCATCCTTGTGATGGCGTAGAATACTAACCAGGATTAATCTGCGTCGAGGATATCGCCGGAGTTGCCTGTGCTGAAATTGCGCCAGACACCATCGGCAGCGCCAGCATCAGGAGCGGTAGGAGCATCCTTCCCAACGTAGGTCCAGCCCCAGGGATTTTCGTTGAATGTGAAACTGGCATTGCCAGTGTCGAAGTATTTGGTAGTCCAATCGATGGTTCCAGGGCAAGTCGCGCTACCATCGACAGCAATGACGCACTGATAATTGACGGCGTTGCCCAGATTGGCTTTTCCCACGAGCGGCCAGTTTGTAGGATCGGTAACATCCAGGGGGCCGGTGATCTGCGCCACATAGCCACCTTTGATGGTGCCGATTTCGTCGCCTGTCAGGATGCCACCAGTAGTTGTAGTGGTGCCAGGGCTTTTCTGTCCGGCCTGCGCCGCGAATGTCCCGATATAATTGACAACTGCGCAATAGCTGTCAGAACCTAAATTCCATACCCTGATGGTGCGAGTAAAGGCATCCAGGCCCCAGTAGTTGCCAGCCTGTCCAGAATCAGCGTCGTTGGTCACTTTTTCTGTGACATTTATCAACAAGTTCCCTTTGACTGCACTGGTTCCGCATGAAAGAGTCATTGTGGTAGCGGCCATTGTTGCCCCTGGCTTGCCAACCTGATGTTCCTGAGCAAAGACAGACCTGGGATGTCCTGCACCAGCCAGATGTCCATGCGTATTCGCTGCCAGAGACGGAACAATCCATAGCAGCGTCGAAAGTGTGACGACCAGTAAAGTTAGACCAACAGCTAACCTCTTCATCATAATTCTCCCCGTGCACGGGCAAAGGTTCGTCCGCGCTTCTTTTCAATACTACTTTTCTCACTTCTATACAAAGAGAAGTGTGATTATCTCTATCATAGAGGATAAGCCTTCCATTTATATTGACTTTTGGTTAAGAATGAGTAGTGGATTCAGTATATTGGTGATTATAAATTAACCTTTAACGCATGGAGATTGACTTTAGAATCAAAAGAATACAGAGTGCTTGCTTAATTTCTCTATCACTGATGATATGCTGCTTTAGTTATCTTCAGGCTGGCGGACTTTAGCGAATTTGCGCTCCAGCCATTCGAGCAGGTAGAGCTGGTCGTCAATGGTGGCGCGACGAACCTGTGTGAGCAGATGGAGTCGATCAGGTTTGGGCGGCGCGATATTCTGAAGACCCTCGTTACAATTTGTGCAGATAGCACGGAGATTATTTGGAGTATCGGAACCGCCTTTGGATTTGTCGATGATATGCCCCATTGTGAGCCGCACGCTGCGTGCTGAGTCAAAGGGATCAGGATCACCCGCTGCCAGTCCGCACATCTGGCAGGTGTAGCCATTGCGTTCTAACACATAGGCGCGTGTCTCTTTTGAAATCGAGCGCGCGAATTGAGGCAGGCGCTTATCCGTCTCCAACAAATACTGTCCCGGTCTCAAATCCCTGCGGTCACGATGCGTTAAAATCTGATAGCCTTCCTCATCGTGGAGTTCGCGCACACGCCGCGCCCACTCCGATACGTTACCCGATGCTTCGCGGATTTCTTCGCCCTCGATGATGCGGCCAACATTGGCGAGAAGAAAATCAAGAATACGTTGGCGGGAGCCATTTCTGTTTGCCATCTGCGCTAACTACCATCCTCAAAACTTATTTTTGTTGATGCGGATTTATGATGTAAAAGAGAGCGTTTCTCTCATGGATGAAGCAAAAGGGGCTGAAAGATTGATGGTTTGCGCTCCTGGCTGGCCTGTTTTTGCCCACTAAGAGCAGCAAAGATAGCCCCTCCTACAGCCTCGGAAACAGGCGGCGGGAAAGCGTTGCCGATCTGGCGATAAGCTGCCGTTTTACCGCCCGCGAATGTCCAGCTATCAGGAAAAGCCTGTATGCGTGCCGTCATACCTAAGGTAAGGCGAGGAAACCCATCTACAGGGAAGTCTTCGCCGGGCGGCGCATCCGCTATACCTCTGCCATCGACGCCCAGGGTTTCCCATTGTTTTCTTGCGCGCGTGGGACCGAGATCAGGACCACCATGCTTTTTAGAGCCTCCAACCAGCGTGGGGGCTATACCACTGGCCTTGCGAGACCATTGATCCGCTCCCTGCCAGCCGCGAGAAGCCATAAGATCATGAAGAACCTGTCCAACTGTAGGGGGTGTTTCAAGCGAGAGCGGCCAGGCGAAGTTATCAAAATAGGGCTTGCGTAGGGCAACCAGTATGAAACGCGGTCGCAATTGCGGTACGCCATAGTCCGATGAGTTAAGTACGCGCCACGTTGCCTCATAGCCCAGGCGATTCAGGCTTTGTATCAGACCACGACGATAGGCAGCGAACTTTTCGGATGCAAAGCCCAGCACATTTTCCAGCATAACCGCTGCCGGTTTCGCCTGTTCGATGAGCCGCAACGCTTCGGGAAAAAGGTCGCGTTCGTCATCTGCGCCAAGCTGCTTGCCGGCTATCGTAAAAGGTGGACAGGGAACGCCTCCCGCCAGTAAATCGATTCCGCGAAAATCCAGCCCATTGACCTCACGAATATCCCCCTCAATCACGCGCCAGCATGGTCGATTGAGTCGAAGCGTCCGACATGCGGAAACATCAATTTCGAGGACAGCCTCATGCATGAAACCCGCCGCCTCAAGCCCGATAGCCTCACCGCCTGCTCCGGTACACACGTCTAGTACAGAAAGCTTTGTACCCTCTCGCTCGTATTGTTGCGCGCGGTAACTCTGGATAATGCCATCGACCATCTAAAGCAGGTTTCCTCTCAAATTTCTGTCTGCTGATAGGATAAACGATATTCGGTTGAGATGCAATGGGCAAAATTCATTTGCCTGCTCATGCTTTCTCCCAATGAAACAGGCATGAAATTAAAAGGACGACTCAAAACGAGTCGTCCTTCGGTGTGACAGAATTGGATAAGCCGCTTACACCACCGACGGCATACGTTTTTGCGCGTCGGCTACGGCTTCTTCGGGGTATTCGTAGTCTTGCAGCTTGCCCGCGAAGTAGGAGTCATAGGCGGCCATGTCGAAGTGACCGTGACCGGAGAGATTGAAGAGAATTACGGGCGATTCTCCGGCTTCTCTGGCTTTGAGCGCCTCATCGATGGCGGCTCGCACGGCATGTCCGGCTTCTGGCGCGGGTACGATGCCTTCGGCGCGCGCGAATTGCACGGCGGCCTCAAAGGTCTCGATCTGATGGAAGGCGCGCGCTTCGATGATGCCCTCTTCGTGCAGTTGCGAAACCAGCGGTGACATACCGTGATAGCGCAGACCGCCGGCGTGAATGCCCGGCGGCATGAAATCATGGCCGAGCGTATGCATCTTGACCAGGGGGGTCATGCCCACCGTATCGCCAAAATCATAGGCATAGACGCCCTTTGTCATGCTGGGGCAAGCCATCGGCTCGGCAGCCACAAAGCGTGTTTTGAGGTCCCGGCGCAGCTTTTCGCCGATGAAGGGGAAAGCGAGGCCCGCATAGTTGCTGCCGCCGCCCGCGCAGCCAATCACTACATCGGGATAATCGCCCGCGCGCTCCATCTGGAGCAAGGCTTCTTCACCGATAATGGTCTGGTGCATCAGCACATGGTTCAGCACACTGCCCAGCGAATATTTGGTCGTGCCGCCGCTCATAGCCGCCACTTCGACGGCCTCGCTGATGGCAATGCCCAGGCTGCCCATGTTTTCAGGGTCTTGCGCCAGGATGCTACGTCCGGCGTTGGTCAAGTTGCTGGGGCTGGCATGGACGGTCGCGCCGAAGGTTTGCATCAGGTTGCGGCGATAGGGCTTCTGCTGGTAGCTGACCTTCACCATGAAGATTTCGACTTCCATGTTGAAGAACGCGCCCGCCATCGCCAGCGCCGATCCCCATTGTCCCGCGCCCGTCTCGGTCGAGAGCTTCTTAATGCCTTCTTCCTTGTTGTAGAAAGCCTGCGCGACCGCCGTGTTGGGCTTGTGACTACCGGCGGGGCTGACGCCCTCGTACTTGTAATAAATACGCGCGGTTGTACCCAGCGCTTTCTCCAGGCGATGCGCGCGGTAAAGCGGGCTGGGTCGCCACTGCCTGTAAACATCGATGATTGGCTCTGGAATATCAATGTAGCGTTCGGTGCTGACCTCCTGCATAATCAGCGCCATCGGAAAGAGCGGCGCGAGATCATCGGGCGTGACCGGCTGATGCGTGCCAGGATGCAAAACCGGCGCAGGCGGATTGGGCATGTCCGCCATGATGTTGTACCAGGCGCGCGGCATCTGATCTTCATCTAGCAGAAACTTGGTATGGGTGCTATCAGGCATGGGGAACTCCTCTCTTTGCTTTGCTGCCATAGCAAGCAGGAAAAATAAAATCCGCTTTGCCAGCGGATGACGCGCGAACGCGGAATTGAGCCAGCCTTCCTCATATGAGGTCTCTGCCTACAATGTATGTCGTATCGTAGAGAATGTCAAGTATTCACGAGCGTAACACATGGCGACCGCAAGGGTCGCCACTACTATACCACGCCTCATACCAGTTTTCCGTGTATAGTAGTGGCGACCCATGCGGTCGCC
>DASTKD010000509.1:0-3704 GCA_035716135.1 Ktedonobacteraceae bacterium | reverse complement strand
AATGCCTCTTCATAGCGGTTAAGGCTGTAAAGAACTTCACCTATTTCATTGTATAGTTGAGCTGTTGGGCCTGAGTGCATGGCCTGCTCAAAAGCTGTCAGGGCTTCGTCATTGCGGTTAAGATAGTGTAAAGCGTTTCCTTTGCCTTCGAGGGCGGAAACCGATTGGGGATCGACGCTCAACGCTTGCTCAAAAGCTCCAAGCGCATCGATGTACCGCCGGTCTTTGTAGTAAGCGTTACCATCGGCTATCCATTGCGTACTCGCCTTCTGCTGAACGCCAGGAGGGAGCGTAACAGGTAAAAGCTTTACGATCTCTTGAATACCTTTGGCGACCTCGAGAAATGCCTCGTCGCGGTTGCTCCAACTTGTGACAGGTCTATTATTGCGCGGCAAAGCTTGCAAATGTCCGAACCACGCCTCTCGCCAGTCAGTAGCGCGGACGATAACAGGGATAACAGTCACTTCTCCCGCGTCATATCTCTTCTGGACTCGTTTCAAGAGGGCGCTTTCATAATACAAACCCATAAAATCGGCACTGATTAATAAAAGAATAATGTGCGCCGCGCTTAGTCGCCTCTCAAATTCATTAGGTGTGTTCACGCCAGGTTTAATAGAGCTATTTGACCAGCTCGTGATAAACCCATTCGTTTTAAGCGGAATAAGGTGCTTGTTAAGAGCTTCTTGTAAGGCTTCATCCTGTGGCGCGTATAAGTAGACTAAATCTACTAATCGAGGAGATATTGTTGATTGCATAATCACCTGCCATAATCGTCGATGTAGAATAATGCTCCGAAAACCCCTAACGGTAATGCAGGTATCAGGAAAGAAATATTCGTACTTTGCTGTTTGTAATCTAATATCCTGCTTCCTTATAATATCATTTATCCTTTATTGTAGCAATAACAGTTCCATATGATTCTACAATCAGGGGTCTGTGAATGATTGCGACAGTTGAGATCAAGGCGACAGCAAGGGTCGCTTCTACTATGAACGTCTGCGTTTTCCCGTCGTCATAGTAGAGGCGACCCTTGCTGTCGCCTTGTCTTTTCCCCATTCCCCTTTCTGGCAATCCTTAACGGGCTTTGAATTCTACAATTTTTGCCGCTAGCGCAATCTCCTCCGATATGATATACTCCAAATCACCGCGAAAAGCTGAAATTCATAACACAAAAGAATGTGCCAGGGATAGACTATGTTTTACGATCATACAAAAATATTCGTCAAGGCGGGTGATGGCGGCAATGGCTCCATTCACTTTCGCCGGGAAAAATTTGCCCCGCTGGGTGGGCCGGATGGTGGCGATGGGGGCAAAGGCGGCAGCGTTTATATTGAGGCTACGACCAATCTAAATACGCTGGTGGACTACCGCTATCGCCAGCATTTCAAAGCGACGCCGGGCGAGGCGGGCGCGCGCCAGAAGATGCACGGAGCGGCAGGCGAGGATATTACCCTCAAAGTCCCCTGTGGTACCATCGTGCGCGATGCCGACAGCGGGGAGCTTATCGCCGATCTGATAGAAGCAGGGCAAAGTGTAATGGTGGCGCGCGGCGGGCGCGGCGGCCTGGGCAATGTGCATTTCGCCACCTCTACTCATCAGGCACCGCGTGAAGCGCAGAATGGCGAGCCGGGTGAGGAACGCTGGCTCATGCTGGAGTTGCGCCTGATCGCCGATGTGGGACTGGTTGGCTACCCCAACGCGGGCAAATCAACCTTGCTTTCAGTCGTCACGGCGGCGCGTCCCAAGATTGCCGATTACCCGTTTACCACGCTTACACCCAACCTGGGCGTAGTCGCTGTCGGTCAACCGGGCAGCGGCGATGAATTTGGCTTCGTGCTGGCCGATATTCCGGGACTCATCGAGGGCGCGGCCCAGGGCGTTGGACTGGGTCACGAGTTCTTGCGCCATGTGCAGCGCACGCGCCTGTTGTTGCATATACTCGATGGGGCTTCGCTTGACCGCGACCCCTGGCAGGATTTCCTCACCATCAACAAAGAACTGCATGAATATGATGAACACCTTGCAACACGTCCCCAGGTCGTCGTTTTCAATAAGATGGACCTGGCGGAGGCGCAGGAACGCTGGCCCGCGTTCAAAGCAAAGGCCGAGGCGCAGGGCTACACCGCATTCGCCATTTCAGCCGCCGCGCATCAAGGAACCGATGAACTGATGGCTTTCGCCGCGAAGCGCTTGCTTGAGATTAAGCGCGATGAGGAGGAGCGCGCCGCCGCGCAAGTCATCCCGGACACGGAAGGCACCGTCCTGCGCCCACAGCCCGTCGATGCGTTCACTGTCACCAAAGTTGAAGGTGTTTATGTGGTGAGCGGCAAACGGGTAGAACGCACAGTCAACATGACCAACCAGGATAGCGACGAGAGCATGGATCGCCTGCAAGTGACCCTTTCAAAAATGGGCGTGACGAAAGCATTGGAAGAGGCCGGCGTCAAAGTTGGCGACCGCGTGCGTTTCGGCAAGGTTGAATTGTACTGGGGCGAATGAGAATCTGGTACACAAGATTTGTGATATACTTGAGTACGATACTCATGTGTGTAGTGTCGATAGCGTCATATCCTTCTTTGTGCGAGACAAGCGAGAGAATGCGAGAGAGCCGCCTTTATGGGAGAGACACTGAACCTGCAATTTGGTTGCCGTGAGGACGGCAGTTTTGAATTGCAGGTCAAAGAAAGTTGGTCGGGGCATAGCGTCAAAGGCGACTTTATCCCGCCGTATACTTCCCGGCAACTGGCTAGCCTTTTGAAAAAACTGAATACGCTGGAGAGCGACGATCAGGAATTGCGCGAGATTGGCCGTCGTCTGTTCCAGGCGTTGTGCGGCGCGACAACGGCTGACATCAGCCCGCGCACATCCGTGGAACACTCGGTACAGGCCATGTTACGCGGCGTTATTCAGCGCACCTTGCGGCGGCGCGGCACCGTTGCTCTCACGCTCAGTTTCGCCACTGGGTGCGACGAATTTGTCGCATATCCCTGGGAACTGTTGCATAACGGGGAGCATTTTCTGCTGGCGTCGGGCGTCTTTACGCTCACACGCGCCCTGTTGCGTCCCGATTTGCCCTCGCAGTGTGAATTGCCCATCTATCCGCCGTTGCGCGTCCTTTACATTGGTTCATCGCCCTCTAACTGTATCCCGCTTGAAACCGAGCAGAGCTTTGAAAGCCTGCAACGCGGCCTCTCTTCGTTGATCGAAGAGGGACAATTGGAGTTGAACAGGCTCGAACCGCCCACTTTCGATGAGCTGGTGCGCTACCTCAACCTGGCTGGAGGCGCGAGCGCGTTTGAGGATCAGGAGACAACTCTTCCCTGTTACGTCATTCACTTTGATGGACATGGCGCGTTTGGGCGGCTCTGCCCGGCGGACGATTGTGATGAGATGAATGATGCCGATGCGCGTAGGTGCGCTGGATGTCAAACGCTGCTGGGCAAAGTCAAACCGCAGACCTATTTATGTTTTTGTGATGATGAGGGACGTAACAGGTATATTGGCACAACGTCGCTGCGCGAACTATTTGTCAGCACCGATGTACGGCTGGCGGTCTTCTCGGCCTGTGAAACCGCTCGCCTGGAGGAAAATGGGCATCATAAACCCAGGCGCGCCGCCGTCGATGCCACCCTGGCGACCGCGCTGGTCATGGCGCAGGTGCCTGCGGTGGTCGCCATGCCTTTCTCCCTCCAGGATGACCTCAG
>DASTKD010000508.1:0-5122 GCA_035716135.1 Ktedonobacteraceae bacterium | reverse complement strand
AGCATCACAACGGGCATCTTCACTACCTATGGCTCAGTGTTGGCTTCAAGCGGGCCGCTGGGTATCTGGACGTGGCCCGTGGTGATCGTCGGGCAGCTTTTCGTGGCGCTGGTCTTTGCGGCGCTGGCATCGCGTATGCCCATCGCGGGCTATTCATACCAGTGGGTTTCGCGCCTGGCTAATCCGAAAGTCGGCTGGCTGATCGGCTGGATTTCCTTCGTCTTCCTCCTCGTAGACGTAGTAGCGGTGGATTACGCGGTCGCGGCCACCGTGCTGCCCAGCCTTTTCGGCTATACCGAAACGCTGGGCAACGCCTGGCTGGCAACCGCGATTGTTATTCTGATTCAAATGCTGCTCATCGTTTTCTCTACGCTCTGGTCTACGCGCATCAATAGCGCCGCCGTCGGCACCGAACTGGTCGGCATTATTGGACTGACCCTGTTGCTCTTGATCGTTGGCGCGATACGCGGATTGCTCCATGCAGATCACCTGTTCAGTACGGGTACAGTGCCATCGGCTGGCTGGCTGACGCTGGGAAAACTGACCTCCTCCGGGCCATTTATGCTGGCCTTCCTGCTGGGCGCGTTCACTATTGTCGGATTTGAGGCGGCGGCCAATCTCGCCGAGGAGACGCAGGATGCGCACAAAGTGGTTCCCACCGCTATGTGGACTTCGGTCGTTTTAAGTGGTGTGGTAGGTTTCGTCTTCCTCTTCGTGCTGAACCTGGCGTCGGGCAATATTACCGCGCTCACATCATCGGCCACACCGGTAGCCGATATCGTCACACAGACGCTGGGAACGGTCGTGGGCGACATCTTCTTGATCTTCGTCACCTTCTCGATCTTTGCCTGTGGGCTGGTGATCTTCATTACCATTACACGGCTGACGTGGGCTATGTCGCGTGATGAACGTTTCCCCGGCCACCGCCTGTTCAGTCGCGTAAACCACCAGACCAGCACGCCTATCTCGGCTACCCTGATGTGCGGTATTCTAATTGAGGTCGTGCTGGCTGCCTTTGCCATCCTGGGTATCACTGATCCGAGCCGCAGCAACACGCTGGGCTATCTGTTCAGCGCGGCAACCCTGCTGCCCGCCATCATCTACCTGGCGACGGTTATCCTCTACATCTACGCGCGGCGCAAACTGCCGGAAACGCACGGCTTCAAGCTGGGAGTCTACGAGTGGCCTGTCATTATTCTCGCGGTGGTATGGCTGCTCTTTGAACTCTCCATCTTCCGCGACAGCTCGTTCGGCCCGCCCTGGATCTATTCGCTGGTCATGTTCGGCCTCGGCCTGATCTACTTCGTCTGGATGCTCGTCACGCGCCCCAAAGTGCTGCAAGCCGTTCCTGCTCCGGCGGAAGAGGCAGCTTCGTAGATTCTCGTCGAACTTTGATGACCGCCCCGGTTCTGATGAATTTTGACAACCGAATACGGCAATCATGGGAAATGCCGCCTCTTTCCTGTAGGGACAAGGGGTGGGCGTGGGGATGGGTGGGGGCCTTGTGCTTGTCCTGGTGGCATAAAGATTCCATCGGGGTGACATGATGCCTTGCCCGATGACGTGAAGGCGACGAGGACAAGCACAAGGCCCCCGCATCCACCCCACCCCGCCCCTTGTCCCTACAGGACGGACGCACGCACATTCCCGCATGTGGCCGACAAAAATCATCAGGAAAGAGGCGATTCATATAAAATTGATGAGTATTGGAGAATCATCATGCAACCGGCTATACTTGCCATTGATCAGGGTACGACGCGCACGAAAGCGCTAGTCTTCGATGGGCGCGGGCGCAGCCTCGCCGAATCGTCGAGCGAGATACCCCTGACCTACCCACGCCCGGGCTGGGTCGAGCAAGACCCACGCGATCTTTTGCACAGTGTGATAAGCAATGCGCGCGCAGTTCTGGCCGCCACTGATGCCGTTTGCATCGCTATGGGGCTGTCGAATCAGGGCGAGACCGTCACCATGTGGCGTAAAGATACTGGCGAACCACTCTACAACGCCATAAGCTGGCAGGACCGGCGCACTGATGGTTTCTGCGCTCAACTGGCACAGAACGAAACGGGCAAGCTTATTGCGGAACGCACGGGCCTGCCCCTTGACCCATATTTCTCGGCAACCAAGTTGCGCTGGCTGCTCGATCATGTGCCGGATGCGCGTGGGCTGGCCGAGCGTGGCCTGCTGCTGGCAGGCACAACCGATACCTGGCTACTCTGGTCGCTGACGGGTGAGCATCGCACCGATGATACGACCGCCTCCCGTACTATGCTCTACAATCCACACATACGCGACTGGGATCAGGACGTACTCGACGCGCTGGAGATCCCGCGCGCGATCCTGCCAGCCATTCAGGCTTCATGCTCGCGCATAGGTATCATGCGCTCCGAAATACTGGGTCAATCGTTGCCGATCACCGCCTCACTGGTCGATCAGCAGGCTGCGCTGTTTGGGCAGGCGTGTTACGCACCCGGCAACGTCAAAGTCACCTATGGCACAGGCGCATTTATCCTGATGAATACCGGCCATACCATCCCGGCATCGCATTTTGGACTGGTGCCGACGGTCGCATGGTCGCTGCCCGATTCCATCAGCTACGCCCTGGACGGTGGTATTTATGTAGCGGGCGCGGCTGTACAATGGCTGCGCGACGGCCTGGGCATCATTTCAAGCGCGGAAGAGAGCTATGATCTCGCCATGTCTGTGCCGGATAGCGACGGCGTCTATTTTGTGCCTGCGCTGGCAGGGCTGGCCGCGCCCTACTGGGATAGCTACGCGCGCGGCACCATCGTCGGCCTGACACGCGGTACTACCCGCGCCCACATCGCGCGCGCCACGCTGGAAGGCATCGCCTACCGCACGCGCGATGTGCTTGAAGCGATGACGCAGGACACCGGGCGGGCTATCAGCAGCATTAAAGCCGACGGGGGCGCATCCGACAATGCCTTCCTCATGCAAGCCCTGGCCGACATCTCCGGTGTCGAAGTGCGCGTAGCCGCCACGCGCGAAACCACCGCCCTGGGGGCTGGCTTCATGGCTGGTCTGGGAGCAGGTTTGTGGAGCGATCAAGCCGAATTAGCCGCGCTCTGGCGTGAGTCCGCAAGTTATTCCCCACGCCCCCATGACGAAATAGAGGAACGATATAAACAATGGCAACGCGCCGTTGAACGCGCCAGAGGATGGGCTACGCCTGAAACATAGTCATGGATTCGCCTCCAAAAACGCCTCAATATACCGCACAATGCGTTCAGGAGCGTCTTCCTGCAAAAAGTGGCTGGCATCCTCGATTTCGTGGGTTGTTGCCTGTGGATAAATTTCCTGCCACAGGCGCAGTACTGATGCTGGAAGCACCGGGTCTTGCATTCCCCAGACTATGAGGGTTGGCGTCTGGCTAAAGTGCGACAATCCAGCTTCTATGCGCTTCATTTCGGCATAGGAAACGTCGCTTGCCTGTACCGGAATATCGCGCGACCAGCAAAGCAGCGCGGTGCGTGTCTCAGGAGTTGGATAGGGCGCTTTGTACGCTTCCATGACCGCAGGGGTAAGGTTCTCTGTATGATAAGTCGTCCCTGTCAGCGCGGGTTCCACATAGCCATTCCTTTTCAATACAAAATTCTCGCCCCGTTCGGAGCGGATGATTTCCAGCAGGCGCGGAAATGGGCCACCCGGCCAGGGCGCGAATGCCCACGTGTTCAATATGACGAGTCGTTTTATGCGTTGAGGATGGCGAATTGCAAATCCCAGCCCGACCGGTCCGCCCCAATCATGCACCACCAGCGTAATATTTCGTATATCAAGGTACAGCAACAGAGCTTCGAGATTAGCTATATGATGCTCCAGTCGATAGGGATAGGGTTCCAGTGGAACGCCCGACTTGCCCATGCCCATATGATCTGGCACGATACAGCGATGATGACGGGAGAGCGGGGGAATGAATCGCCGGTACAAGTAGCCCCATGTCGGGTCGCCATGCAACATCACTACAGGCTCGCCACTCCCCTCGTCAACATAGTGCATCTCAAAGCCGTTGATGGAATGATAGCGCGGAGCAAATGAAAAACTACCGCCAAAAGTCTCGTCTTTGATGCCAATCATATGAGAACTCCGATCCGGTAATATCCTGTTATCATGTCATCCTGAGCGAAGCGAAGGATGACATGATAACAGGATGACATTCGGCGAGTTTTTATGCCAGCGCCACTTCGACGCCCAGTTGCCGCAGGCGCGTCACCATCTCGCCGTCTATCTCGGTACCGGTGATGATCTTGTCAACGACCGTGAGGGAGGCGACGGTGGTGAGCATGACCTTGCCGAACTTGGTATGATCGGCCACGACGATGCACTGGCGGGCGCGTTCGATCATGGTGCGTTTGGTACCGGCTTCGTCGAAGTTGAATTCGGTCAGACCGTGTTCGATGGTGATGCCGCCCACGCCGATGAAGGCTTTATCAACCTGGAAGGCGCGTAGTGTTTGCTCCGCCAGGTGTCCCACTAGCGAGAGTTCGCTCGAACGCAGTTTGCCGCCCACCACAATTACCTGTATGGCCGGTTGGCTGGCGAGTTCCAGCGCGGCGCGCAGGCTTGTCACCAGCACCGTCAAGTTGCGTTTGCCTTTCAACGCGCGCGCAATCTCCAACGTGGTTGTGCCAACATCGAGGATCAGGCTGTCCCCGTCGTTAATCATTTCAACTGCCCTGGCGGCGATGCGCTGCTTTTCGGCGGAAAGCTGCGATTCGCGCGCTGTAAAGGGCGGTTCGTAGCTCGCGCCGCGCACGCTAATAGCCCCGCCATGCACGCGGCGAATCAGCCCTTCCTGCTCCAACTCTTGCAGGTCGCGCATGATGGTGATGGTGGAAACTTCAAAACGTTGCGCCAGGTCGCGCACCGAGGCGATGCCGCTCGCTTCGATGTCCTCGAAAATGCGCTGGCGGCGCTCCTGTGCTATCATCTTTGTATCTCGCGTGGACTTCTCTTCCATGCTTACAAGATAACATGCGTGATACGATTCGGCAAGTTGTAGCCAGGGCGAAACTTATCCCGGAGGCTTTGACTGAAGTCTTGCTGTCATCCTGAGCGCAGCGAAGGATCTGCGCCTGGCCCACAAGAGATCCTTCACTGCGCT
>DASTKD010000507.1:0-3893 GCA_035716135.1 Ktedonobacteraceae bacterium | reverse complement strand
CCGCCCAAGAACCCGACGTCAGAAGAGGTCTAAGCCCGATTGTGGGATTGAAACCCGACCAGCCCCAGCACGTCCACCAGCGCGATGAGCGTCAGAAGAGGTCTAAGCCCGATTGTGGGATTGCAACGACCTGATACGTCGCTGCGAAACGGTAG
Source organism: Ktedonobacteraceae bacterium (assembly GCA_035716135.1). Classification (GTDB taxonomy): domain Bacteria; phylum Chloroflexota; class Ktedonobacteria; order Ktedonobacterales; family Ktedonobacteraceae; genus CF-113. Next base: position 3,738 of record DASTKD010000507.1, on the reverse strand, counting down.
AATGACGGTCAGAAGAGGTCTAAGCCCGATTGTGGGATTGCAACATAGCAGCATTTGACCATTATGATGAAGCGCTCAAGTCAGAAGAGGTCTAAGCCCGATTGTGGGATTGCGACGATGAATATACCTATCGATCATGTGGCAGACCTCCTTTACTGGTACTGGCTGGTTTGATTGCTCCGGAGAAATCATTCCATATCTCCTTCTTTTTTAGATCGCAGGGAAATTGTTCCGGCGCTAACAAGAGATTTTACCCATCCTTTTGACGCAAATTTTTAACCTGGTGGAGTCGTTCAACGTATTTTAGGAAAGAAATACCCCGCGCTTGTTCATATCGGCGTTCCTCGGTTATAATTCATAAACAGACAAACTGTTTATAGAGAGGATGCAATAAGCTTGTTACTTGCGACCGACATAAGGAAAATGTTGGTAGATGGCAGTCAGTGGGCCAGTTGGCATGGCTATCATATACCGGCTAGTGACGAGTATTTTGTCATCTGGACCCCGGCAGGGACAGAAATGCGTTGGAGACCGCATACCTGGATATCGGAAAAGCATCAGATGAGCTATTTCTGGCGCGATGCCTGGTTCACCATTCACGTCGGTTATGATCAACAGACGGGAGGCTTTCTCAGTGGCTACTGTGATGTGGTTTTGCCTAACGCCGGCTATACGAACACAGCGAAAGAGATGATCTACACAGACCTCTATATAGATGTAGTGGTGCGCGAGGACTACAGCGTCTATACCAAAGATCATGAGGTTTTTGATCGTGTTGCGCGGCGCTCCCCCGCCATCGAACAATCGCGCAAACACGCTTTTGAAGTACTGGACTGGCTGGAGGAACACGCAAAGCGCTGGACGGGACCATTCACACATATCCCTCGCCGTTTGCCCCGCACAGACTTTGATAAACTGAGTCCAGATGAAGCCGCTGCAATCGTGAAGGCTATTACTGAGGGCGACTCCACCGCCCTCTGAATTGTATAAGTTTTCCTGGAGAGCATAAGATCGCCGTGATGATACCCGAATCGCTGCAACAGCAGCTTGTCCAACATGGCATCACCGATACCGGCGAGGTTGCCCTGCGCGAAGCGTTGGAGGAGCGCGTCGAGACCTATACCCTCATCAAACTGGCTCCCTGGCCTGCGCGGCGCTGGAAATGCCGCTACCGTTTGATGATGCGCGACCAGATGTATGATGCCCAGAGCGCCACCGAAGCCTACGCGCTGGCCTTGCTGGCGGCCTTGAACACCCCTCCAACAACATAAGAAAATGCGTTTAGCCTGGAGGTTCTTTGTTTTCCTCTGGCTTTTCTTCCTCTTTCACTCGTTCCCAGCCCGCGACGGAGATCGAGTCATCGTTGATGACATAGGTAACGTCGTTGTAAACGTATGTCGGTGGCCCCTCGGTGTGCTGGCCGTCCCGGTGGGAAAGGCTGTAGAGAGCGTCGCGGCGCTGGTATAACGTCGCCAGCAACTGGTAGCATTCGGCATACGTCAGGGTATGGGTATCTGACGCATCAGAGGTGAGGAAGCTTACGCCGTCCGGTGTGAAATCGATATGAAAAGGGCCTATTACCAGGTCATTCATTACGCATTCTCCTCCATATCCATATGTTCAAAACAGGTTACGCTATACTAAACTACGGATCAGGAACGCTATAGTTGCCAGACGCTGCTTGTATTATACTATTATCACGGGCTGAAAAGAGCCTGTAAGCGCTATAGCACGGCTGTCATCCCTCGCTTCCCCTGTCATCCTGAGGGCTGGTCGGCTGTCATCCTGAGCGCAGCGAAGGATCTCTCTCCGGCAACACATAGATCCTTCGCTGCGCTCAGGATGACAGGGGTGGGCGGGGCAGTATACCGGCGAGGGCGCGAGGTACCCTCGCACAATGAAAACCAACACAATAATTTTTTAGGAGGAGTTTCATGTACAAAGGTCAAAGTGGCATGATTGCCTGGTTGCTGCATCGTATCGCGGGAGTGGCGATACTCCTGTTCCTGGTCATTCACATCGTGGATATTTCTCTGCTGGGATTTGGCCCCAACGTTTACAATGAGGGCATCGCGCTCTTCAGTACCGCGCTGCTGCGCTTTATTTCCCTCGCGCTGGTCGCGGCGGTCTTCTATCATGCCCTGAATGGCATCCGTGTCATGCTGATTGACTTCGTTCCCTGGTGCGTGCGCTACCAGCGCAGCATGTTCTGGGCGGCGATGGTGTTGACAATCCTCGGCTTCATCCCTGTCGCGTACTTTATTATCGGGCCGATCTTCGGTCTCCATACAGGCAATGCCGCCTCTGGCATGTAAGCATCGCAACGCTCCTTGCGAGGAGACCGTAGAAAGTAGAGGATTATTATGCGCATTTCGACAGGTTATGGCCCGCGCCCGGCCAGTGGAGGATTCGAGGCCGCTTCCTGGTATTTCAATCGTATCTCAGCCATCGGGCTGTTTTTTCTGGTGATCCTGCACCTGATTTTTAACCATGTGACCACCGATGTCTCTTGCACCAGCTATCAACTCATCGCCCTGCGCTACGCCAACCCGTACTGGCGGGTCTACGACTGGCTCATGCTCACACTGGCGCTGCTGCACGGCATGAACGGCCTGCGCGTCGTCGTGGATGATTATGTAGGAACCCAGGTGTGGCGCGTGCGTATCCTGTGGCTGCTGATTATGGTCACGCTGGTCTTATTCATGGTCGGCACCGTCACCCTGATAACGTTCCAGCCAGTAGCAGGAGCGCTCGGCCCCAATTGTATCAAATAGAACGTGAAACCTCCGCCAGGCGGCGTTGCAGGAAGGCGCGTTCGCGTTCGTTCTGGCAGAGCTTGAGCGCCAGCAAATAGGCATTGCGCGCTTCATCCAATCTTCCGGCGCGCCGCAGCAGGTCGGCGCGGGCGGAGTGAAACAGGTGATAGTCGCGCAGTGTCTTGCCCAGTTCTGCTCGATCGAGCAGCGCCAGGCCACGCAAGGGGCCATCGGCCATTGCGATAGCTACCGCCCTGTTCAGTTCGATAACCGGCGAGGGCGTCATTTTCAGCAGGACACCATAGAGGGCGGCGATCTGCGTCCAGTCAGTGTCTTCGGCGCGCGCGGCCTGGGCATGTAACGCGCTAATCGCTGCCTGTATCTGGTACGGCCCCGCTTTTTTCATGCGCAACGCTCGCTCCAGCAGCGTCGCGCCTTCCTGTATCTCTGGCTGGTTCCAGAGCGCGCGGTCCTGTTCTTCCAGCAGCACAAGCTCGCCCTCTGGCCCAACGCGCGCCCTGCGCCGTGAGTCGATCAACAACATGAGCGCGAGCAGACCCAGCGCCTCCGGCACTTCGTCTAACAGTTTCTCCTTTGTCAGCAGCATGGCTAGCACGCGCGCCAGCCGGATAGCCTCGTCGCAGAGTTCTCGCCGGATCAGTTCATTGCCACTGGTGGCGGTGTATCCCTCATTAAAAACCAGGTAGATGACATAATAGACAGCTTCGACCCGTTCCCCCAGCACTTCGATTGGTGGCACACGATACGGAATACCGGCATCGCGTATCTTGCGTTTGGCTCGCACGAGGCGTTGCGCCATCGTGGGGAGCGGCACCAGAAAGGCGTTGGCGATCTCAGGAGTCGCTAATCCGCCCAGCGTGTGCAGCGTCAGGGCTATCTGCGCATCCAGGGCCAGGGCGGGATGACAGCAGGTAAATATCAGCTTGAGACGTTCATCAGGGATCGCTCGATCTTCCATCTC
>DASTKD010000506.1:0-6995 GCA_035716135.1 Ktedonobacteraceae bacterium | reverse complement strand
TCTCGCAAGTCCAGACATTCTGGATCGACGCCGCCAACGGACTCATCATACTGATTGCCCTGGGACTGGCCCGCTTAATCGGTACCGAGCGTGCTTAGATCAAGGCTGCTCCTTGACAGAGTAATCTTGTGGGGATAAGATTGCTCTGGTATCATTGCCGGACGCGGCCAGGATTTTGACGGTACAGATTTAGAATGGTAGAGCGATGCAGGTAGAGCTTCCCGAAAGCTGGCAGACCCAGTTGCAGGGTCAGTTGCAACAACCCTATTTCCATAAACTGGCGCAATTCGTGGATGAGGAACGCCAGCATTATACCGTTTTTCCACCGGAGCATGAAGTCTTTTCGGCCTTTCGTCTCACCCCGTATGAGAACGTCAACGTGCTGTTGCTCGGCCAGGACCCCTATCATGACGACAACCAGGCGCACGGGCTGTGTTTCTCCGTGCGCCCCGGCATCAAACCTCCTCCCTCGCTGGTGAACATATTTAAAGAGTTGCATAGCGATGTTGGCTTTCGTATCCCGAACAACGGCTATCTTGTGCCGTGGGCCGAGCAGGGCATCTTGCTGCTCAACGCGGTGCTTACGGTGCGCGCCCACGCGTCCAACTCGCATAAAAATCACGGCTGGGAGAAATTTACAGACGCTGCTATCAGCGCGGTCAATGAGAAACGCGATCCTGTCGTGTTTGTGCTATGGGGCGGCTATGCGCAAAAGAAACTAAGCTTGATCGATACGTCGCGCCATACTATTATCCAATCCGCCCATCCATCCCCGCTTTCGGCTCGTAACGGCTTCTTTGGTAGTCGCCCGTTCTCGGCCATCAACTCCGCTCTGCGCGCCTCTGGCAAGCCAGCCATTGACTGGCAATTGCCCGACCTGTAGTAGCAACTTTTGCAGATGTATTTCTCGTTCATCTGCGCTGTCCTCCCCATACTTGAGCGTTCACGAGGTTGGTCGGGCGTTCGCCTCGTAACGCGCTGGCGATCTGCTCGCAAGCCATCACCTCCATGCGCAGTACGCCCGCCTTCGTATACGAGGCGATATGCGGCGTACAGATGGTGTTGGGCAGTGTGAACAGGGGATGATTGGTCATGGGCGGTTCGGGATCATAGACATCGATAGCCGCGCCAGCCAGGTGGCCTGAGCGTAAAGCCTCCAGCAGGGCAGCCTCATCAATCAAAGCGCCGCGCGCGGCATTGATGAGGTAACTTCCGCGCGGCATGAGGCTCAGCGTTCCGGTGTGCATGATGTGATAGGTTTCGGGCATGGCGGGACAATGCAGTGAGACGATTTGTGCGCGCGGCAGTAATTCCGCAAGCGAGGGGGCAAGCTTCACGCCCGGCGCGTTAGCTCGCTCCGGTGTGACGTAGGGGTCGCGGGCGAGAACCTTCATCCCCAGTGCCTGCGCGATAGCCGCGACCCGGCTGCCGATGCGCCCCAGCCCAACCAGTCCCAGCGTAGCGCCATAGACCTCAAAACCGGGCGTCAGCGTTCTGAGTTCCGGGAAAGGTTGCCCGGAGCGCAAGATGTTATCGGTGGCGGTGACGCGCTTGCAGAGATTGAGCATAAGGGCGATGGTGTGTTCGGCTGTAGACTCGGTCGGCCCGTCGGGGGTATTTACAACCATGATGCCGCGCTGTGTTGCCGCGTCCAGGTCAATACGATCAAAGCCGATGCCTGTACGAGCGATGATGCGCAGGCGAGGACCGATACGATCCATTGCGTCGCCCGTCACAAATGTTTCTCCGGCAACCATGATAACATCAGCATTGGCTGCTTCGGCGAGCCAGTCGCTGCGCTCGCCAACGCTGCTGGTGGCAATGGAGGCCAGGCCCTCCAGTACCGCCATAGCCTCTGGTCGCAACGCTCTACCCGTCCATACATGCGCTTGCGCCATCGCGCGCTCTCCTCTCTGCTATTCACGCGCCGCGCGTAGATTGCGCGTGGCTTCAGCAATCAAGCTGCTAATATCCGTTGTGACGCTAATCATCTGGAAGCCCTGGCGAATGCGCTGCGCGGCGGCATCGCCATTGCTGCTGAAGATACCCAGAGGGATATGATGCTCCCGCGCGCTGGCTTTGATGCGTTCCAGCGCGTCCAGAAATTCGGGTTCGGCTCCGTCGCTGCTGGGCGCGAGGCCGATCTGCGCATGGAGGTCGTTTGGCCCGACGAAGGCGACATCGACACCGTCCACGGAGAGAATTTCATCGAGGTTTTGCAGCGCTGGCGCGCTCTCAATTTGCACGATCACCAGCGTCTCATTGTTGGCAATACGCAGGTATTCAGGCCAGTTGGTGATGCCGAAGCCGTAGGGGCCAAAGGCTCCGCCGATGCTGCGCGTGCCACGCGGCGGATATTTGGCGAATTCCACCGCGCGTTGTGCCTCTTCACGTGTATTGACCATCGGCACTACCACGCCCCACGCGCCCGCGTCCAGCGCCCACTTGAACCATTCGACGCTGTTAGCGGGAATGCGCACCATAGGGGCGCAGGTTCCGGCATCAGCGATGGTCGCCACCATCTCGGCCATCAGTACGGCATTATGCGCGCTATGTTCCATATCCACGACGAGCCAGTCAAAGCCGAGCCGCGCCATGATCCTGGCTGTAGGAACATTGGCAATGCCCAGCCAGGCCCCCAGAGCCGGTTCGCCCCGTTGAAGTTTTTCTTTCACCTGGTTCGTTCGCATCGTTTCTTCATCTTTCTGTTTCATTATCAAATAGAATATGTTTCCTGCTCAGGCTCCTGGCGCGATGGCGATGGGGCGCACAGGCGAACCGGTCGCTCCCCGCAGCTTGAGCGGCAGGCAAATAAAGGTAAATTCGTAGCAGGCATCGCGCGCCAGTTCCTCTAGAAAGAGGTTTTCTATGATATGGATGCCATGACGCACAAGTAAGATCAGATGGCCGGGCAGCGAAACTTTGAGATCGGGATCAACAGGGCCAATTTCATCCCAGGCCACATTGTCAGCACCTACCGCCCTGACTCCTTTGCTGGCTAGCCAGGAGGAGGCGCTGGCATCTGCCCCTCCCGCTTGCAGGTACGTGGCCGGGTCGCGCCAGAGCGCGCCGTTACCCGTGCGCACCAGCACCACATCTCCCTCGCCTACCGCGATCCCCTGCTGCTGCGCCGCTGCTTCGAGGTCTTCACGCCGGATGGGGGTCCCGCTTCCTATGTAGTTTACTCCCCGCAGGTGCGCGATGTCGAGCAGCACACCGCGCGTTACGATTGGAACAATGGTCTCCGCGCCCAGTGCGGTAAAGCCATCCGATGTTTGAATACGTGCATCGATCTCCAGACCGCCGTACATATGTAAATCCTCGGCCTGGTGACATAGTGCGTCGATATGTGTACCCGAATGCTCCGTTGTATACATAAAGCCAGAGGCGCTTGTCCTGGCTCCTCCCATGCCTGGTTCGTGATGGCGATGGAGGGTATACACATAGCCGGGGGCGTGGCTGGGGAAGGTCGGCGCGCCAAAGTAGCGCGGCTGCTCGAGGTCATAAATGCGCGCGTCGGACAGAATACTCATGTCTGCACTCCTGAGGAATAGTAATCGTTATGGCAGTATTATACCCTGTTTGGAGTGAGGTATGGCAGACAGATTTTTTGAAAATGCCCCTTATGAACTTTGACAACCGGATCAGGGAATGTTACGGAATGGTTGTCCCTACAGAATTGATGCCTGAATACTTATTGAATGTTCATGCGGTCGCCTTTTTCTTCTCCATCACTGAGTTCTTGCCAGCGTCATTTATAGACCCTGGTAACTTCAGCGCACCGTAAACAGCTTCCAGCACCAGAACAGCGAGAGGGCCAGCGCGACGACCAGCACGGTCAACAAAATGCGGCGCGGCACATCCCAGGGGTTGCCGGCTGTTGAAGGGGCGGGTGATGTAACAAGTGGACTGGTAGCGCCTGGTGCCGTCGAAGAGTTCGTGGCGGGTAATTGAAGTTTTGACCAGGCGGTTTGTTTACCCGTCACGAGAGTGGGCGTTGTATAGCTGCTTCCGGTATAACCGCTACCGCTATGTCCCGATCCTTTCGTTTGAGTGGAAACAGATGTAGATGTAGGTGTGGCTTGCGTTGATGCCATGTTGCTGGCATCTATAGTCGGGTTAGTGGTGATTTGCCAGTTCGCGGAACCGTCCGGGATGCGTGCATAGGAGGTGTCAGTCGATAGCGCAGGTATGCTTACCTGGTCGATTTCGCTGCCGCCAATGGTGAGCCGTAAATTGTTGCCTGCGTTTAACATTCCGGCATAGGTATCGGGAAAGATGATAAGGTAGCCATGCGCAGCGATGGTTGCACCGAAAGGGAAGTGGAAAGTGAACGTGTTGGGACCGGAATCGAGGCTTGTATGGGCCGCATAAAGGTTGAACGGCTGGTTTTGCGGGTTATAGATTTCTACCCACGCATCGGTCATGAGCGAGAAAGCCCCGGCTGGTTCTGAACAGTTCCAGGTCGAGGCGGGATTATTTAACACCTCATTAATAAGCACAATGCCGGGCGTTGCGGGTGGAGAAGTCTGCGAACCAGATACAGTCGGGGGAGCCAGCGGGGCGCATCCATGAGGTGGAGTGGCGGCATGAACGGGCGCAAAATTGACTGTGAAGAGCAGCAAAACGGCGATGCTGATGGCGAAAATACGCGCGAACCGCACACATGCCTCCTGAGAGCGCCCGCGCGCTTTTCGGATGTTACTATTCGTTTTTAAGCAAGGTACTCATATGGGACTTTGCTGCGACCGGGGATGCGTTTGTTGATGGCCTGGCGCATGGCTCCAATGCTGTTTTCACCAATGGTGAATGCAATGATTGAACCAATGATGACGCCGCACACGCCCCCAATCGCTATGCCCTCAAGGAACATACGGTTACGAAAAAATGTCATCGTCGATCACCTTTTCTAAAAAGATTTATTGCAGGTAAACTACCGTTTTGGCTTCGCTCCACAGGCGTTCCAGACGGTAGTATTCTCGTTCTTTGGGTCCGAAGATGTGTATGATGATATCCCCGTAGTCCAGTATCAGCCAGCCTGTTTCCGCGATCCCCTCGCGGTAAAGCAATTGGGCTCCCTGTTTTTTCAATTCATCTTCAATAGCGTCGGCAATGGCCGCGATCTGGCGTGCATTGTTGCCACTACAGATCACGAAGTAATCAGCGATGGTTGTCAGCTCTTGAATATCCAGTAAAAGCACATCCGAAGCTTTTTTATCGTATGCGACATCCGCCGCCGCTCTAGCCAGTTGACCAGGATCGAGTAGAACGCCTTCCACAATTGCTCCCTGTAATAGTTACATACTCCGGGCGGTTACAGTATGCCCGGATTGAACATTGATAGTACTGTAACCGCATTATAGCACGGCGGGACAAGATTGTTAATAAGACAGAAGTCCCATCCATTCCTCTTTAGTAGTATGACGTGCGAGGCTCTCGTTGTGTAAAATTTCCGCGCGTAACTCACCCAAAGTTCCCCAGCCTTCAGCCTCTACATCGTACTTATGGATGGTTTCCTCATTCGTCTGGCGCACCCAGACGAAGCTGTCATCGGACAGGTCGGGATATTTTTCGACGGTGGCGCGCAACATCTCACGCGCGACATCTTCGACGAAGCGCGGGTTGGCGTGCGCTTTATTGACGATGTACAGTTCATCGGGCCGTTTGAGCAGACCATAGTTTTCAGAACTCATGGCGCTTTCGGCCAGGTCGATCAGGTCTCTGGCGTCCAGACTGCGATCGGTACCGATCATGAGCGTGGCGCGCCCGCGCTGGTTATGCGTGGCGAGGGGTGTGACATCCAGCATCTTGTCAATGATGGGATCTGAAAATCCCTCTTCCCGGAGGCGCACTTTGGCATAAGAATGCACCATATCCTGGGCGCATGGACAGGCCACCATGCCCTGCACCTCGACACCGATCATGCTGCGGGAGTGCTGTTTAGTGGCGACGGCGTGCGCCAGCATCCCGTAGATTTCCTGGGTTGGTCTCCCCGAAACAGGCGTCCATTTTTGCACCGGTAAATCTGTGCGGATTTGCACCTCCGCGCGGTATGCTTTTTGTTTATCGACAATGGCGCGCGCGATATGTTCGGCCAGCGTCTCAATTCTCGCCCATGACTGGCTGCTTACCTCTTCCATCACTTCTTCCAGCGCGTCGCTGAAGCGCGACATATGCACACCTGCCTGTGATGCATCCAGGTCGGCGTAGAGGTCGAAGGTGGCATTGAACCAGCGTTGCTCGCCCTCGTCACCTAACAGGATAGCCCTGGTAATGCTCACCACGCCCGCGCGTCCCAGGCGCACATGCACGGATGGCTGGCCGCTCTGAATATCGCGCTCGAGCTTGATACGCAAGTTTTTCGCTAAATGTTGCACACCCTCCTGTGGCACCTCCGCCAGCAATTGTCGCGCCGACTTGCCGCTCACCGGGTCGATACGATCTGGCGCGATTTCCGCCAGTGGCACCAGCACGAAGGCGCGTTCGGCCATGCGCGGATGCGGGATAGTCAGGTCGTCTTGCGCGATATGCAGATCATCGTAAAAGATGATGTCGATGTCGATGAGGCGCGGCCCGTTGCGGAAAGTATCCTGCCTGCCCAGCGTTTTCTCAATCTGTTTGGCGGCTTGCAGCAGTTCCTGCGGTGTAAGTGTGGTCAAGCCGCGCAGCACAAGATTTAAGAATCGCGGTTGGTCTGTATAACCGACGGGTTCGGTTTCGTAAACCGAAGAGATGGTGACGATCTTCATCACCTCGCGCAGGCGCTGCAATGCGGCAGCGAGGTTGCCACGCCGATCTCCCAGGTTGGAACCGAGAGCCAGATAAATGTTATGAGTGGCAACGGGCGTTTTCCCGTTCCCATTATGTGAAATGTCTTGTGTCAACGATGTATCAATATTCATGAAAATGTACGTTCTCCTGTCGTGCGGTATAGTCCCCATACTATGAGAACATCCAGCAGCATTTATTTCTTCCCTGTGCGTTGCTCCTAAGAG
>DASTKD010000505.1:0-3731 GCA_035716135.1 Ktedonobacteraceae bacterium | reverse complement strand
GAGAATGGTTTCATCTGACAGCGCCCAGATAAGGAGATAACCATGCATGTACCTTTTCAGTTTGGTTTCCCACAAATCATCCTGATTATTATAGGGCTTGCCGGACTCTGGCTGTTTATTACGGCAGCCTTAGAGTTAATTCGCGGGCATGAGATACACCAGCGCAAAGAAAAAGAAGAGGAAGAGAGGTCGAGATATGGGTTTGTGCGCAGGAAGTTTCGCCGCCGCATACGGGCGGGGCGCGGGCTAAGCGGGATTGTGCTAATAGCTGTTGCCATATCGCTGTTGTGGTTGACATTTCTGGTACAAACCTACCTGGGCTTAACGGGAGAAATCAAAGTAGCGCAGGTGCGAGCGACAAAACTCGCCAACGTTCCTCATCAAATGAGCGTTGAATTAGTCCTATACGACGATAACGGCAATGTAGCCTCGGATAACACCTATCTTATGCAAGGGGACGAATGGATGTTGCAAGGCGATATTGTGAAGTTCCCAACATGGGCCAATGTGATTGGCCTGCATACAGGATACAAGTTGACTCGCTTTGAGGGACGCTATGACGATATTAACATGGAACGCACCGCGCAACACTTTGCTATAGAACTGAATGGAGGTGACGACGGCTTTTTCCAGGCCGTCAACACTCATCCTACATGGTATGGCTGGCTAGCCGAAGCTTCCTATGGCAACGCCGTGTTTCAAGGGCAAGGAACATTCAATATCTTTGCCACCCAGGATGCGCTGACAGCTCAGAAAACTTCTGGATAAGGTGCTTGCTGCCCTCAACAATTCCGCTCCTCATGCCGATAGGGCTGGTGAGAGATGAAATTCGGATGAAGGAGCGGCATTGTGACAATTCATACCGTCGAAAACCCCTCCATAGCGCCGGAGAGCAGCACGCAAAGCGACTCTCCCAGGCTCTTTTACAGCGTCGGGGTGATGGCCTACAACGAAGAAATGAACATCCGGCGCACATTACATGCCGTGCTGGAACAGGAAAGCCTGCGCACCCGCGTAGCGGAAGTCATCGTCGTCGCCAGTGGCTGCACCGACAAGACGGTTACGATTGTGCGCGAGATCATGCAGAGCGATACGCGCGTGCAACTGATCGTGCAGGAGCAGCGCGAGGGCAAAGCCTCGGCCATCAACCTGTTTTTGCGGCGAGCGAGCAGCCCGGTGCTGGCGCTGGTAGGCGCGGACATCATTCCCGAAAAAGACGCGCTCGAACGGCTCTGCGCCCGCTTCGAGGATGAGACGGTGGGCATGGTTGGCGCGCGCCCTGTGCCGGTCAACGACCAGGACACCTTTACCGGACACGCGGCGCACCTGCTATGGCGATTGCACGATACGCTGGCGCGCCGTTCCCCCAAACTGGGCGAGGTCGTGGCCTTTCGCAATGTGGTATCCTCCATTCCGACCGATACCGCCGTTGACGAACTCTCGCTGCAAGCCATCATCGCCAGGCGCGGCCTGCGCATGGTCTACGTGCCGGAAGCGGTTGTATACAACAAGGGGCCAATGACCATCCGCGATTTTCTCAAGCAGCGCAGGCGCATCTACGCAGGTCATCTGCGCATCCGCTCGCAGGAAAAGTACGAAGCGCCAACTATGAACGCCGGGGCCGTCCTGCGCGCATTAGCAGACAACGCGCCAGATTTCGCAGGCTCGCCTCGCCAGGTGGCGTGGACAATAGGGACGGTGGCCTTAGAGGTACTGGCTCGTGCGCAGGGAGGCTACGATGTGAAGCGCCATCGCTCGCACCACGTCTGGCAGGCCGTCACTTCGACCAAAACCGTTGAGGACGAGCAGCGCAAACTGCGGCGCATTTGCAACACCCAGAGCGTAATTGTCTTGCGCATCAGCCATGCCCGCCCCACACAGTCACATTACCTTCCGGCGCGCGAGCGGCAAGTTACGCGCCGCATGTTAAGCGCATTGATACCCACGTTGCGCCAGTCTATTCGCAAAAACGACCTGTTGAGCATTCATGGCAGCGATACCCTTGTGGTTCTCTTGAACGCGGAAAGAAAGGAGGCAGAATTGATCGGGCTGCGCCTGCAACACGTTATAGAGATGCAGCAGATTTCACAGAAGACAGGGGCAATTGCGCATCCAGAGGTACAATATCACGCGGTTTCCTTCGCGGAATGAAAGCCATCATTAAACGGCATACCAGATATGCACCGTTTTATCCGCGCCGGCTGATGCCAGGCGTTTGCCGTCAGGCGACCAGCGCACCACGTTGACGCTATCCCTGTGGCCGTAGTAGGTAAAAATAGTAGCGCCTCTGTTCGCATCCCAGATATGCACTGTGCCATCGCGTCCGGCGGTGGCAATTCGAGTTCCATCCGGCGACCATGCCACGCTCTGGATGCGATCAACGTGGTTCCGATAGCTGGTGAGCGATGTGCCTGTAATAGCATTCCAGACCTGCGCGGTTTTGTCATAGCTGGTAGAGACGATACGCTGCCCGTTGGGCGACCAGGCCACACCCGAAACGATGCTGGAATGCTTGAAATAGGTAGCTACATTTTTGCCAGTTATAGCATCCCAGAGATGTATAGCATCATCCGACCCTGTCGAAATGATCTGCCTGCCATCGGGCGACCACGCCAGCGTGGAGACCGCGCTATTATGTCCTTTATATGTGATTTGTTGCCTCCATAGCCGCGCATCAAAAATATCGATCTTATATTCGCCGCCGCCACAGGCCAGGCGCGCGCCATCGGGCGACCATGCCAGCGCGAAGATAGTCTTATCCGCCTGCGTGTTCCAGAAGCCGGCATTGCTGACATAGGCAAATACTTTCTCTCCCGTTAATGCCCGGATAACCTGGAGGGTTTCAGGGTTGCGCTTATCCCCCGCGTAGCCAAAGGCCTGTAGCGAACCGTCGGGCGACCACGCCAGCGCCATAGCGCGTTTTCTGGCGTCCCGATAGGTCTGGACGATAGCGCCCGTCGCCGCATTCCAGATATACGCCGTCTTATCATCACTGATGGAGGCGATGAGCGTGCCATCGGGCGACCAGCACAGATCATCAATAGCTCCCATATGCCCCTCAAAGAGACATAACACAGTACCGGTAGACGGGGCAACCATATTTCTGCCAGATGATAGTGAAGCGCTATTGCGCGGTACCGGCGCGGAGGGTTGGCGAGGCAAAGGTTCTGACAAACTACCCGAAAGAGGTGCGGAGGGACTTCTGGTGAGATTGCGAGGAGTGAAGGAACTTCCCGGCGGCATCAGGGGCGCGGGGGGTTGTTTATTTACCTGTTGGGCAGCATTTCGGCTGGCCTCTCTCACCCGGCTGGCGATGCGATGTAACTCGCGCGCAACCGCCAGCATGTTCTCTGGCCTGCGGTCAGGATTCATTTCCAGCATTCGCATGATAAGATCACCAAAACCTGCCAGGGGCGACATGGGCGGAAAACGGATGGGAGTAAACTCAAAGGGGCGAAGCGGCGGATAGGCTCCGGTCAACAACTGGTGCAGGGTTGCGCCGAGGCTATAAACATCAGCTCGCACCGTTGTCTGCGGGCTATCGTATTGTTCGGGAGCCGCGTAGCCGGGCGAACCAAAGGGGCTGGAATTTTTTGATTGCGCGGGATCAAACAGGCGCGCCAGGCCAAAATCGATCAAGTAGATGCGTCCCTGCGGCGATACAATGATATTGGCCGGTTTAAGGTCGCGGAAGATCACCGGCGGCTGGCAATTGTGTAAATAGCTAAGCA
>DASTKD010000504.1:0-12749 GCA_035716135.1 Ktedonobacteraceae bacterium | reverse complement strand
GGTGGAGAGATCGGTATGAAATGCCAGTTGCATCTGCGGTAAGGCCACGCTCACAATAGTATTGTCCAGCACCGCCATGAACAACCCCAGCGCGCCAATGATGGCAACTTGCCATTTATAGTCGAGCCGCATGAAAGTTCTCACTTTCTTAAATGTTGTGAATGTTGTTCGATAATCGAACTTAGTTCGGTAAACGACAAAAAAAGAGGGTTACTCTTTGTGTTTTGCGCGCCATGCGACAAACATGTCGCGCATAGCGCGTTCAATCAATTGCTTTGCGCGCGCTTCGCCACCATAGATGCGATCCGCCATCGTCAGCGAAATCAGCCCGTGTACGAGGCTGCGCATAATCTCTACCGCACCCTCTACATCGGGAATGTCTACCCCCGTCGCCCGCATCCAGTCGGTTAGCGCCTCCTGTGTAATGACAAACGACTCGCGCATGGCGGGTGGTTTTTCGCGGCAATAAGGCACTCCCAGACCATTCATGACCTGGTAGAGTTCCGGGTTATTCATGGCAAAATTCCAGTAGACTTCCGCCATGTTAATCAGTCGTTGTTCAGGGTCTGCCGTAGTTTCGCGCGCGGTTCTGAGCGCAGCCGCCATCTGGCAAAAGCCCCCGCGCAACAATTCGAGCAGGATGTCTTCCTTACTCTCGAAGTATTCGTAGATCGTCGGTGGACTATACTCAATGCGTTCCGCGACTTTGCGGATCGTGACAGACTGCCATCCCTCTTGCCGCGCAATCTCCCGCGCTGCCATCAGGATGCCCTGTCTCACCTCTTGTTTTTCTCGTTCGCGTCGTTGCTTAATGCCCATCACTTTACCACCGTTCTGAAATCTAACATCGTTCGGTAAAAATATACCATGCAATTGTAGTGATTGTCAAGCCTTTTTTGTCGCTGAACAACCTGGAGGCAAATCCCACCTCCATCTGTCATCCTGAGCGCAGCGAAGGATCTGTGTGTGGCCGACGGAGATCCTTCGCTGCGCTCAGGATGACAGTCGTATTTCCATGAACGCCTCTGGGGGATTCAAGAATTTTGACTCAACCAGCGATTTCACCGGTTGTCGTCAATAGAGCCATCGGGGGATATGGGGTTTTCACGCCCTCAATATAAATGCGGCGCAGACCTTGCAAGATGCGCTCCTGCGAAAAGCCGCGCTCTAGCCGCTGGAAGCGATAGAATGGGGGATTCAGCACAGCCAGCATAGTATCAACTGTGAAAGGAACATCGAGCGCGGCTAGCTCTCCGCGTTCCACAGCTTCAGTAAGTAGCCCGGCGAGCAATTCATGCAACCAGAGGTACCAGGGTGACTGCTGGAAAAAGAAGTGCCGTGAGTTGTCCGCTTCGTTGCATTGCGCATCTCGCGTCATAGTACCGCCAATAGGACCTAAGAATGTCGCCTGCTCTTCGAGCAAGGCAACCATCTTTATCAAGACACCACCCAATATTTCAAGCGCGGGAGCCGCCTCGGTTTGCGCGAACAATGCGGCGATCTCTTCCATGAATCGCTCATGATGTTCGCGCATCAAATCCACGCACAGTTCGCCCTTATGTCTATAACGCCGGTAGAGCGTTCCCTGTCCAATGCCCACGGCTTTCGCAATCTGGTGCATACTGACAGCATCAACACCGCGCTCCGCGAAGAGACGTTGCGCGACCTCCAGAATGCGCTGGCGATGCTCCGCCGCGTCGCGCCGCTCATGGCGGTGATGCGCTATGAACCACTCTGGCATACCGGCAGGACACGAAAATTGACCAGATTCTTCTTTCACTGCTTTCCCTCTTGACAAGTGGACACTTGTCCGGTACAATATTCTATGTGGACATGTGTCCATATAGAGTGTAGCACATCGCGGATGCATGGTCAATACCCATCCGCCAGAAGAATAAGACCACCTCGTATTTCTAGTATGAGAGGAAAGGAATGCCGATGAGCAACTTTACCGACGCTGAAATCGCCTATATGCAAAGCCAGCGCCTGGGTCGCCTGGCTACCGTTAATAAAGCAGGTGAGCCGCATGTTGTACCTGTATCATTCCGCCATAATGCCGAACTAGATGTGATAGACATTGGCGGGCATGGTATCAGCAAGAGTA
Source organism: Ktedonobacteraceae bacterium (assembly GCA_035716135.1). Taxonomy (GTDB): domain Bacteria; phylum Chloroflexota; class Ktedonobacteria; order Ktedonobacterales; family Ktedonobacteraceae; genus CF-113. The sequence continues at coordinate 10,645 of DASTKD010000504.1, read as the reverse complement.
AGAAGTTCCGCGATATTCTCCAAAATCCCAACGCCGCCTTCGTTGTTGATGATGTGCTTCCGCCCTGGCAGCCGCGCTTCATCGAAATACGCGGACGAGCGGAGCAGGTTTTTGAAGGTGGACAGAGCTTTGGTCGTGGCTTTGATCCAGAGATGATTCGCATTTTCCCCAGGCGCATCATTTCTTTCGGGCTTAGCGACAGTACCGGAAACATTCCACATTCTAGCCGCGAAATTAGAATAGTATAATGGGGAATTTCTAACCTTTGGGTGGAATGAAACGTACATTCTTAATGACGCGCTTAGAACTACGCCCATATTCTCTTATCGGTTTGCTTGCCGCTGGCTCCAGTCGGAACAGGTCGCTGGCGGCATCACTATCAAATGAGGAAGAAAATTATGTCGAATAAGCCGGCCATCTGGGCCGAAGGACTGCAAAAAAATTATGGTAAAACGCGCGCCCTGGCAGGGATTGACCTGGCCGTCGAGGAGGGCAGCGTGCTTGCTCTGCTCGGACCTAACGGCGCTGGCAAGACCACAGCGGTACGCATCCTGACCACATTGCTAAAACCGGACGCCGGATATGCGGAGGTTGCCGGGCTTGATGTCGTCAAACACGCCAACGAGCTTCGCTCCCGTATCGGATTGGCAGGACAATATGCCGCCGTCGATGAAAACCTTACCGGCTATGAAAATCTGGTGATGTTCGGGCGACTCTATCATCTCTCAGGCACGATGGCGAAACGCCGAGCAAACGATCTGCTCGAGCGTTTTGATCTCGTCGATGCTTCTCGCCGTGTTGTAAAGACGTATTCGGGAGGAATGCGCCGCCGCCTCGACCTGGCGGGCAGCTTAATCGTGACGCCCCCGGTACTTTTCCTCGACGAGCCGACGACCGGACTTGATCCGCGCGGGCGACTCGCCATGTGGGATGTTATCAGTTCCCTGGTCGCCGACGGCACAACCGTGCTACTGACCACACAGTACCTGGAAGAAGCCGACCAACTGGCCGACCAGATCGTTGTGATTGACCTGGGTAAAGTGATTGCCAGAGGTACAGCCGACCAACTGAAAACTCAGGTTGGCGGAGAACGACTCGAGCTGACGATAGCGCGTGGAGGCGATCTGGACGAAGCTAGCGAGGCCCTGCGCCCTTACAGCCTGGGTGAAATTCAGGTGAACGCTCTTGAACGCCAACTTATTGTGCCGGTAGCTCAAGGCGCTCAACTGCTGGCGGCTGTTGTGCGCGATCTGGATGCCGCCCATGTCCAGGTGGACGACCTGGCCTTGCGCCGCCCCACGCTGGATGATGTTTTCCTCTCACTGACCGGACACGCCACTACCACCGGCGACCTGTCTCTAGATAAACCGGACACCCGGCCCCTGGCAAGGAGTACTCGATGAACGTAAGCAATCTCCACTTTACAGGACAACTGAAGCCCCTGGCGCGCCCTCGCATCTATTGGACCATCTCCGACGCGCTCGTACTGGCGAAACGCCACCTGCTCCAGATTCCACGCATTCCAGAGGAACTGGTCTTTGCGACGATCCAGCCCATCATGTTCGTGCTGCTCTTCCGCTACGTCTTTGGCGCAGCGATTGTGGTCAAGGGCCTCAGCTATGTCGATTTCTTGATGCCTGGCATCTTTGCTCAGACCGTCATCTTCGGCGCAACGACCACCGGCATCGGCCTTGCCAACGACCTGCAAAAAGGGCTAGTTGACCGCTTTAGATCATTGCCGATGGCGAAATCGGCGGTCCTCACCGGTCGCACCATCTCTGATATGATACGCAATACCTTTGTTGTGATCGTCATGTGGTCAGTTGGACTGCTAGTTGGTTTCCGACCGGATGGCCCGGTCATTTACTGGTTCGCCGGGGCAGCCATTCTCTTGCTCACCAGTTTTGCTTTCTCGTGGATATCGGCGACGATTGGACTGCTCGTGAGTACTGTAGAGGCGGCACAATCGGCTGGTTTCATCTGGCTCTTTCCGCTGACATTCGCCAGTAGCGCATTCGTACCTACAGCAGGTATGCCCGGTTGGCTGCGGACCTTTGCCGAACACCAGCCAGTATCGATGATCGTCAACGCGGTACGCGGTCTGCTCACCAACAACCCCGACGGCTCAACTATTCTACAGGCTGTCGCATGGTGTGTGGGTATCCTGATCGTCTTCATACCCGTCGCGGTATGGGCCTACGGACGCAGAACGGCGCGGTAAGACCGCACCTCGCTGCTCTTTAATAGACAGCACTATGCGCCACGCAAAAAAACGCCTGAACCATTTCCAGTTCAGGCGTTCACATTGGTGAAACCAGTCTGCTGATGCTGAACATAGACTGCGATGCTAACAGGAGCGAGAGACGAAATGTTTCGATACTATATGCAGTCCTTACTTGATGTAAGCTCATCTGCCTCTTTTGCAATTGTGTGTCTCAGCCCTGGCATCACAGCCCTGAAGATTTTCAATCGTCATGCAGGCTCCTTTCTCTTTCCTTCATCACTCCCCTCCACCTCACATCTATAGTATACATCCATTTCGCGCCAAAAGCTGTCACAGCAGTATCACAATCGATACAATGGCCTCCCTCTTCTTGATTCCGGGATATTTGTATGTTATTATTTCAATACAGTTTGAAATATTGAAATTGAGACAGCATATGTACAGCAAAGCCGTTGCGCATGTCGTCTCACATAGAACCGTAAAAGGATGTGCATAATGACTGATCAGGATTTGTATGGAGAGAGTTCGGAAGTCAACTGGCAACTGGACTCGACGACCGTTTATAGCACGCTGGTCAGGCCATCTGGCCCCGGACCTTTTCCCGCCGTAGTGATGGTAGCGGGCAGTGGCCCCACCGACCGCGATTGGAATTCGCCACTTCTTCCAGGCCCCAATGGCAGCGCGCGCCTGCTGGCGGAGGAGTTAGCGCGGGCGGGGATCGCTTCCCTGCGTTATGATAAGCGTGCTTCCGGCCCCCATGCTCGTGAGAACATACCTCTTTTGATCGGCAAGATGAGTATGCAAAGCCATGTCGACGAGCTTGCCGGAGCTGTACGTGTTTTAGCAAACCAGGAGTATGTCCGCGCCAACAGGATATTCGCGCTCGCCAACAGCGAGGGAACTCTTCATGCCCTGAACTACCAGATACACGGCCCCGCGCTTCCTTTCGCCGGACTCGTACTTATTGGCCCTCCTGGAAGGGCTGTGGGTGCAGTTGCGCACTCCCAACTGGCCGCGCAGGCCGCTGGCATCCCAAATGGAGAGGCGCTGCTGGCGCTCTACGATGCAGCCATCGCCCGCTTCATAGCGGGTGAGCCTATGGCCCCTGACCCGTCGCTGCCAGAGGGGGTTCAGATGCTGCTGAAGAGCCTGGAATCTCCGGCCAACTTGCCCCTTGCCCGTGAACTCTGGCTGGCCGATGCAGCCAGTCTGCTCAGGCAGGTGGACGTTCCAGTGCTAGTCATCATCGGGAAGAAGGACATTCAGGTGGACTGGCAAGCCGACGGCGAGCCACTCCAGCGTGCCGCCACAGGACATGAGAACGTGACCTTCCTCTTCCCGGAGAACGCCAATCATGTCCTCAAGCAAGAGCTGCGGCCCCGGTCAGAGTTGGCGCAAGCCGAAGCGATGAAGAACTACAATGGCCCTGATACCCACCTGGACCCGCAGGCCATGAGCAGCATTCTAGAGTGGCTGGCTGCCCACATCTAGCCATTCTGGCCTCACAACCCGGCGTTGATAAAGCGCATCGGGTAACGATGCAGCGATTCGACGCCGTTGGGCGTGATGCGTACCAGTTCGCCCACCTGCACGCCCATACGTTCATCATCTGTAATTACGTTGGGCTGGATCACCACAACCATATTCTCGCGGAAGATGAATGGTTGCGGTGGTCTGGCGCTCGTGCGGCGCGTACGCAGGACGGGTGCCAGGTAGCCGCCGCCGAAACCGTGTAGCAGGTCATCGCAGATGGTAAACCCGGCAGCGTGGATATATTCAGCGGCGTCTAACACCTCATCTGTCGTTGCGCCGTCTCGCAATACGCCCGCGATGCGCCGGTACGCCTCTGCCGCTACATCATATAGATGCTGGTACTCTGCCGTAGGTGGTGTTCCAATAGCGAACGGGCGCAGGATTTGCCCGGCGTACCCCGCATAGTGGGCGCTGATCTCGGTTATCAGCACGTCGCCTTTCTCGATGATGCGGCTCGATTGATGTTGCGCGGGAACGCACACGGTCGGATGAGACATGGATGTGGTAGCCATATAGTGAATATGGGTCTTGCCGCCCAGTCCCAGGTACGCGCCCTCCACAATAGCAGCCAGTTCATATTCGCGCATCCCAGGTCGCACTTCGCGTTCGAGCGCGGCAATAGCCAGGTCGCTGAACTCGGCTCCTTTACGCAAAAACTCAATTTCTTCTTCGCTCTTAACAAGCCGGAGTTGCATCATGTGAGGGATGAAATCCACCCATGCGACATCGGGTAGCATATCGCGCATTCTATCGTGCTGTCTGAAAGTAATGGGACCAACCAGGCCAATTTTGCCTCCGTCCAACCCTCTCGCCTGTAAGTATTCGGCGGTCGTAACAGCAATATCTGGCCCTCCCCAACGCACATCCTCAACACAGGCAACCAGCCGCGCATTCGGCACATGATTGAAATACTGCACGAACAATGTAGGTTCGCCCTCAACGGGAAAGACGAGCATGGCCTCCCGCATGGTAGCGAAGTTGGAGAGATACAACACCTCCTGATACGCGCTCACCGTTCCATACAACACGAGCGCGGAGAGACCTGCTTCCCGCATCGCGTTACGAACATTCGCGTAGCGGCGGGCGTATTCGGCTTCGGAAAAACGGGGGTATAAGGTGTTATTCATATTAAATTTTCAGCTTATCGCGCATCCAGTCGGCCTGTTGTGGGCGGTGCTTGTACGGAATATTGTTGCAGACGTGGTTGCCGTCTTCAAACATCCAGAGTTCGGCCACCGCGCCGGCTTCTGCCACCATGCGTTCAGCATCAGATGGAGGAACAAGCCTGTCGCGGCGTCCCATAATCACCAGAAGTGGAGAGGTTATTTTCTCCATCACGCCCTGGAGATTGAAGGCCGCCAGTTTCTCAAGCGCATCCGTCTCGTTTTGGGCTTTGAGGCGATGGATAAAGGTCGCGCGGGTATGCCCCGGCAACCGGTCGAAATGGCCCGCGAAGTTGTAGCCGCCGCAGTTACCAATAGATCCCCTCAAACGCGGCTCGAATGCCGCCGCGCGTGGAGCATAGTATCCGCCAAGGCTGACCCCCATCAGGCCAACCCGCGTGGCGTCTACATCCGCCCGGCTCTCCAGGTAATCGATGGCATAGCGCACGGGAATCTCGTAATCGAAGCGCATGGCATGATCGAACTCCATCTCGCCCTGACCGGGGCCATCGATTGCCAGCACCGCCATGCCGCGTCGCAGGAAGTCTTCCCCATACACATGCAGTTCCTCTTTGACCGAATCCAATCCCGGAACCAGAATCACGACCGGAGGTTTAGGCGTATGCCAGGGTTTTCTCAGAATGCCGTACATGGTCGCCCCACCTTCGTAAGGAAAAGTGACATGTTCGCCAGGGAAATCAAAATAAGGCAAGCCCTTTTTGTACGCGCTTACAGCATGATCGTGCGCGGTGCGTAGTTCTTGCGGCTTATGCACAAATAAAAACTTGCCGAAGTGATAGGCCATCGACGCATGATAATAGTGATACCCCGCCGATTCATAGTAGCCCTGCGCCTCGGCCTTCTCTGCCATCCGTTCATGCATAGCCCCGCACTCTGACCATGCAGAACACCAGTCGTCCCAACGCTCGACGCTATTAGTGACACGCTGGAAATCATTGGCATCGATGCCATTGGCAATAAATCTGGGAGACCAGTTATCAATCGCGCTCTGTACCAGTTCGTCTCGCGCCATCGAAGTATCCTTTCCATTTATCAGGCGTATAAATGCTTGCGCATCCAGTCGGCCTGCTGTGGGCGATGTTTGTAGGGAATATTGTTGCAGACGTGGTTGCCGTCCTCGAACAGCCAGAGTTCCGCGTGGCTACCGGCATCCGCCGCGATACGCTTGCCCTGTTCCACCGGCACAAGCCTGTCGCGCACCCCCTGAATGACGAGCAGGGGATGCTCAACTTTTTCCGCGACGCCCTGCAAGTTGAACTGCTTCAACTTGTTCATCGAAGCTTCCACATTCGCGCCCTTCAAGCGATAAATGTATGTTTCGCGGCTGATGAGAGGACGTTGCGCGAAGTTCTCGCCGGGGTTGTAGGGGCCACAATTTTCAATGGTCGCCCGCAGTCTATGCTCGAACGCGGCAGAGCGCACGGCGTAATACCCGCCCATACTGACCCCCATCAGGCCGACGCGCGCAGCATCTACATCCGCCCGGCTTTCCAGATAATCGATGGCATAATGCACCGGGACTTCATAGTCGAAGCGCATGGCATGATCGAACTCCATCTCGCCCTGTCCGGGACCATCGATTGCCAGTACCGCCATCCCGCGTCGCAGAAAGTCTTCGCCATATACATGCAGTTCCTCTTTGACCGAGTCCAGCCCAGGCACCAGAATCACCACCGGAGGCTTAGGCGTATGCCAGGGTTTGCGCAGAATGCCGTACATCGGTGCGCCACCTTCGTAAGGGAAAGTGACATGTTCGCCGGGAAAGTCGAAATAGGGTAGCGCGCGCTGGTAGTATTGCACGTTATGTTCGTGTGCCGCGCGTAATTCTTCTGGATGACGTGCAAACAAATATTTGCCGAAATGGTAGCAGATGGCCGCTTGATAGTAATGCTGTCCCGCCGAGGTGTAATAGCCGCGCGCCTCGGCTTCTTCGCCCATGCGCGCGTGCATGGCTCCGCACTCCGACCAGGCCGCGCACCAGTCATCCCAACGTTCGACGCTATTAGTGACACGCTGGAAGTCGTTGGCATCGATGCCATTTGAAATAAAGCGGGGAGCCCAGTTGTCGATTGCGCTCTGCACCTGTTCGTCTCTTGCCATGAATATAACCTTTCCAGATTATGCATTTGAGAGCGTGCCGCCCAGGTAAAGGTGGCCGATCTCGGGATTGTTCAGAATGTCTGTATGCGTTCCCTCCAGGCGCACACGCCCGCTTTCCAACACTACTCCGTTGTCGGCGAGGCTCAGTCCTGTGCGCGCGTTTTGCTCGACCAGCACGATGGTACGACCGCTACTTTGCATGACCTTGATTGTCTCGATCACTTGCTTGAATGTCCTGGGGTCCAGTCCCATCGACGGCTCATCCAGCAAGATCATGCGTGGGTCCAGCATCAGGCAGCGCGCGAACTCCACCAGCCGCTGTTGTCCTCCCGACAGGTTGCCTGCTTTATCACTGGCGCGCGTTTTCACAATGGGGAACATCTCCTCAACCTCATGCAAGCGCCGCGTAACCAGTCCCGTGTCATTGAGCATATATGCGCCAAGCCGCACGTTCTCCCGCACCGTCATAGACGGGAAGAGGCTGTGATTTTGCGGCACCTGTACGATGCCCAGTGCCAGAATCTGGCGCGGGGCCAGACCAACCAGTGAATGACCATCGAAAGTGATCTCGCCCAATCGCGGTTTCAACAATCCGCTCAGCACGCGCAGCACCGTCGATTTACCAGCTCCATTGGGGCCGACGATACAGGTCGTGGTAGATTGCTCTACCACAAGGTCGATGCCTTTGAGTACATCGCCCCCATCGTAACCCGCGTAAATATTGTGTAGTTTCAGCAACATCTCTCTAGTCTCCCAGGTAGGCTTCCAGCACCGCCGGATTCGCTCGTACTTCCGCTGGCGCTCCCTCAGCTATTTTCGTTCCGCGATGCATAACCATCACCTTGTGGCACATGCTCATCACAAATTCCATATTGTGTTCCACGATCAGAAAGGTCACGCCCTGCGCATTGAGTGTGCGAATACGCTCCGCCAGGTAGTTAATCATAGTAGGATTGACGCCGCCCGCCGGTTCATCCAGCAGGATAACCTGTGGTTCGGCGATCAGCACAAAAGCGAACTCCAGCAACTTCTTTTGTCCATAGGATAGATTCCCGGCAGACAAGTTCTTGAGCGGCGTCAATCCTACAAAATCCAGCAATTCCAGCGCGCGCTTCTGTTCATGCTTAGAACTCCAACGACTGAGCAGCCCTTTCAAATCATTGCGCTGCGCCGCTACATGCATGTTCTCCAATACAGTCAGGCGGGGAAAGATGCGCGTCAATTGAAAGGTGCGGCCTACGCCCAGCCGAAAAACTCTGGCCGGTGACAGATTGGTGATGGCCTGTCCCTCATAACGTACCTGTCCACTATCAACGCGCTCATAACCGGTCATGACATTAAACAATGTGGTTTTCCCGGAGCCGTTGGGGCCGATTAAGCCCGTGATGGAACCTTTTTCTACATTGATCGAACATGTATTCAGAGCGTGAATGCCTCCGAAGGCTTTAGAGATGCCCTCAGCCTCTAACAAGCTCATAAGTTGATCCCCTCCTTCTTTTCGGCATTCACACCTTCGCCACGCTGCCTGGGAAGCGCAGTGACCATAACGCCATCCTCCTGTTGTCTCTGATTACGAGTTTCGCGGAATTTATACCAGAGACTTTTTCCCGTAGGGATAATACCCGTTGGCATAAAGATCACGACTAAAAGAAACAATGCTCCGTAAATTATCAGGTAATAGCCGTTCGCGCCATACTGTAAGATGAAGTATTGCTGAGCAGGCTCTAAGATGAGCGCGCCCAGGAGGGGGCCAGAAAGCGTACCTAATCCACCCAGGAACGCCATCAACGCAATAGCGACATCGAAGTTGGGATCGAAGACAGAAGCCGGGGCGACTGCTCCCACAAAGTAGCCGTAAATGGCTCCGAGCATTCCCACAACCAGTGCGGAGATGATAAAGGCGATCAATTTGGATGACCCTGTTCTCACACCGAGTCCCATTGCCCTGTCCTCATCATCGCGGATAGCCAGTAGCCCCAGGCCAAATTTGGAGTTACGTATCCACCACGAGATAGCTATGGCAAGAAGCATCACTGCTAATGTTACGTAGTAGAATGGTATGTTAAGAAAGTTGCCTGGGCCGAACCAATCGAAAGGGATCGGTAAACTCAAGCCTGTAGAGCCGTTCGTGAGGTCCCTCAAGTTATAGGCCATCAACTGTACAATAAAAAACATCGCGATAGTGATTACTATGAATGTATGTCTGCGCACGCGCAAGGCAAGCCAGCCAAGCGGGATACTGATAATAGCTGCTATCAGGCCAGCGACAGGAACGAAAAAGAACGGCGCATAGCCGCCCGCGATATTCCTATCCTGACAAATGATTGCCAGGGCATACGCGCCTATGCCGAAGTAGGCGGCATGTCCCAGCGCGATATAACCGGTGTAGCCTGAGATAATGTTCCAGGCAGTAGCGGCCGCAGCGAATATCAGCGTAAAGATCGCAATGGATGTTACAGCCGGATTGGAGAAGAGTATCGGGAATACGATCGTTATCGCAAGCAAGACCAGTAGCCCGGCTGTTTTGTATATTTTCATTGCTTCCTTCCTTCCAGCTGTCCGAGCAATCCCTGGGGGCGAAGCAGCAGGATAATTACGAGCAAGACAAAAAAGGCGGTGCTGGCCCAGACGGGCGACCAGACCACTGCGGTGACATCTTCGACCACTAACATACCCACTGAAGCGATCAATGCGCCAGACAGGCTGCCCATGCCACCAAAGATGATGATAGCCAGCAAGCGCGAGATCAGGTCATAGGAACTACCAGCATCAAAAGCGTTCGTGGCTCCAAAGGCCATACCGCCCGCTGCCGCGAGCGCGATGCCAATGCCAAAGGTAAGCGTGGAGACACGTTTGACATCAATACCGATCAGTTCGGCTGCTGTGCGATTTTGCATTGATGCTCGCAGGCTATAGCCAAATTTTGTGCGGTAAAGCAGAAAGTAGAGTCCGGCTAACAACACCACCGCCAGCAAGAATCCAAACACATAAATGTAAGAGAGATAGAACCCGCCTATCTGGAATGAGGCTGTGATATACCATGCCTGTAATTTGACGTTATTAGCCGTGAAAATAAGATTAAGTATCCCCTCGATCACCAATGCTATGCCATATGTCACCAGGATAGACAGCATGGTGCGGTCGCCCTTGACCGGGCGGATAAAAAGCAGCTCCATTACTATGCCGAGGCCAAACATGACAGGCATGGTCAAGAGCAGCCCTAAAAACAGATCAATGTGCAGGTTCTGCTCAAGAACGTAGCTGAGATAAGCGCCCAGGATCACCAGCGCGCCCTGCCCAACGTTAATAATTTCCATCACTCCAAATAGCAATGTCAGCCCAGATGACATCAAGGCATAAACCCCTCCGGTCAAGATTCCCAGGATAATTGCTTCAATAATGAGTCCAAACATAAGTCCTCTTTCCATCTTTGGAAGCCTGATAACTACCAGGGCTGTATCTCTCCATGGCGCGATGTAACACCAGCGACAGGTAACAGCAGGAGCGAGGGCCTGTTATCCTGGCAGGGATAACAGACCATGCTCCTACCAAATTCAATGCATTACAAAATGAGCGAAATGTTAGGGCCAGTTCGTTTTGGGAA